>CAZKNW010000086.1:3055-7229 GCA_964554035.1 uncultured Verrucomicrobiota bacterium | reverse complement strand
CCCTGCGCCTCCACGTCCGGGTGATCCATCGTCAGGGGGTTGCCTGTCTTGCATCGTCCGTTGGCCAGGATGCGTTCCCCCTGCTTGAACTGCCGCTTCATGTAGGGAGCATTCCACCACCGACAGAAGAGCCGGCCCGACCCGTCGTCGAGAACCATCTCGAAGAGTGACTTTCCCCTTCCACGGAAGGACTTCAGTCCCATGGTCACGACTTCGCCGCACACCGTGGCGTTCTCTCCGGGTTGGAGATCCCCAATCCTGGCAAAGGCGGTGCGGTCCTCATACTTCCGTGGTGCATGAAGCAGCAGGTCCCCCAAGGTCCGTATACCCAGCTTCTCCAGGCGTGAGAGCTTGGCAGCCCCCACCCCCGGCAAAGCATCCACGCTGGTCTCCGTCGTCATCATCCGCAGCCCAAGCCTGCCGCCTGAGCCCCCCGGTTGAAAACGATTTTATCCCTGAAGCAGTGACGGTTTCCATTCGTCTCCCTTGATGTTAACCTTCCAACAACCATGGTCGAATTCACCTACGTCAAGAAGGGCCTTGACGCCCTCGCCCGCGCCCACCGGATCAACACCATGTCCGGGCATCTCGGAGCCGCGGTCATCGCAGGCTACTTCATTGCCGAGGAACATCTTCAACTGGACGACGCGGTCTACCAGGGAATCACCTCGGAACTGGAGGGCATCATTGCCGGCGGATCCGTCTTCAGCCCCAGGAAGGGCATGCACCCCACGGTGGCCGAGATGTTTGAACCTACGCCCATAGGCAGGGCCGTCCCCGAGGCCATCGATGACATCGCGGCGGCGCTCGACGACAACATCTCCAGGCCCATCCAGTCCGGACACAATGTCATCTTCGCCTCCATCGCCCTCCGTGCCCTGAAAGATCACCCTGACCTCGCAACACGTCCGATCGTCGATGGCATCCGGAAGCTGACCGAGAAGTTCAAGGGACAGACTCCCGGGAGCGGCAACTACGGCAAGGGAAAGGGGAGAATCGACGGGCGGAAGATCCAGCTGCCTGAAACACCTGCAATCCAACCTTACACGACACTGGAAGGCATGGCCGAGGCGGTCATGGACCAGCTCATCGCCCATGCCTCCGAGGAACGCCAGGGCTACGGCGGCCTCTGGCACATCATCAACCATGGGGCCGCCCTCACGGAACTGGCCAACTACGGTTACCGGGATATCGCCCTCAAGGGGCTCAAGGCCCACCACCAGCACATGGAACTGTGGAAGACCCTTCCTGACATTTCAGCCGAGGTGGAGAACAAGGCACCCGCGAAGCACGATCCCCATACGGGGGACTATTGGGGCGACGACCTGGAACATGACCGTGCCCTGCTGACCCATCGGGTGAAGACGATCTACGGGTTCGACAAGCTTCTCGAGCTCGTCAAGGACCCGGCCAAGCGGCACACCGCGGTGCTCAGAATGCGCTACCTGATGTAGCTGCGGCTCAGTCGATCACCTGGGAACAGGGCAGCGCGTTGCCAAAGTTGTCGAAGTCCTTGTAGGACCAGACGACCTGCTTCTTGCGGTTGATTTCCAGGATCTGGGGATTCTCCGGCCCGGCATGGCAGTTACCGACAACGAAGTTGCCGTTGGGAAGTTCCTCAAGGGTCGTCACCCACGCGAGACGGATGCCCTCCAGGTCATCCTGGTGGATGCTCCAGACGATTTCCTTCTCCGGTGTCACCTCAAGGACGCTGTGCCCATTGCCGGTGGCGACCAGGGTGTTGCCGTTCTTCAGTCGGATGGCTCCATAGACCGCATTGCCAAAGGCCTCCAGGCCATGGCCACCCTGGGGCTTCTTGCCGAACATCGGCACCTCATACTCCCAGACAATCCTTCCATCGCGGCCATACTCGCTGACCTTGCCCTCCGCCTCATGGCAGACGAGATAGGTTCCAGAAGGCGTGCGGCGCACCATGCGGGTATCACGATGGGGATGGGGATCCTTCACCTTGAGGGGAATCTCATGAAGGATCTTTCCCTTCTTGTTGACCTCGATGATCCGGGAGGTGCCACTCTCGGCGATCATGGTCACGCCGTTCTCAAGCCGTTGAAAGGCATGCACCTCGACCTTCTTTCCCTTGTTCCCGTTGCGAACGGCCGAGTCATACTGCCAGACGATCTCCTTCTCAGGGGTCATCTCCACCAGCTTGGTCCATGAGGTCTGGAAAAGGATGTTTCCGTTGGGCAACTGCCTGAGGTCGTGGATCTGTTTGACCGGATGCTCCCAGAGGATCTTTTTGTCCGCATCCACGATGGCAATGCGCTTCTTCGAATAGTCAGCGGCAAGGACCTTGCGGTCCGCCTTCAAGGGCACGGATGCCATGCCACCCAACACGAGGGCGGCGACAAGGAGAGTCTTGAAAAGTCGTTTCATGGGTCACGGGAACATAATTGGACTCCCTTTCGCGGTCCACGGGAATCGCTCCCCGAAATCCGGTCTTGGTTCGGAGAAATGGGGTAATGGGGTCACCCTTTTTCACGTGCGCAGTTTTCTCCGGCTTTCTATCCTTCCTTCCATGAGACCCCCGTTTCGACCAATAGGACTCCTGTCCCTGCTCATCCTCACGCTCTTCGGCTTTCAGGTATCCGCCAAGCAACCCAACATCATGGTCTTCCTCATCGATGACATGGGCATGATGGATACCTCCCTTCCCTTCCTCACCGACGACAAGGGGAAACCGAAGCGCTATCCGCTGAATGACTACTATCGCACCCCGGGCATGGAGCGACTCGCCAAACGTGGCATCCGCTTCAACCAGTTCTATGCGATGAGCGTCTGTTCCCCGACCCGCATCTCGATCATGACCGGGCAGAACGCGGCACGCCACCGGGCCACCAACTGGATCAATCCCAAGCAGGACAATGCAGGCGCCAACGGGGCACCCGACTGGAACTGGGCCGGTTTGAAAAAGGGCGACACGACCCTCCCCGGCCTGCTTCGCAACAAGGGCTACAAGACCATCCACGTCGGCAAGGCCCACTTCGGACCGAACGACCACGAGGGATCCGAGCCGCTCAACCTGGGGTTTGACATCAATGTGGGCGGCGCCTCCTTCGGTGCACCCGGGAGCTACTACGGGGAAAAGAACTATGGTCACGGCACCAAGCGCGAACACCATGCCGTGCCCCATCTCGACAAGTATCACGGAACAAAGACCTTCCTGACCGAGGCACTCACCATCGAGGCCAAGAAGATCGTCAAGGACATGGCGGAGAAGGATCAACCCTTCTTCCTCTACTTCGCCCATTACGCCGTGCATGCCCCCTTCGAGGCGGATCCGCGATTCACCGCCCATTACGAGAACTCCGGCAAGCCCAAGTCCGCCCAGGCCTTCGCAACCCTGATCGAGGGGATGGACAAGTCCCTCAACGACATGATGGACCACTTTGAGAAACTGGGTATTGCCGAAGACACGCTCATCTTCTTCCTCGGTGACAACGGTTCCGACGCACCATTGGGACACCAGCACGACATCGCCTGCGCGGAACCCCTCCGCGGAAAGAAGGGCGCCCACTACGAGGGCGGAATGCGTGTTCCGTTCATCGCCGCCTGGGCCAAACCCAGTCCCGGCAACGCACTCCAGAAGTCCCTGCCCATCCAGGTGGGCGGCATCCAGCACCAGGTCGCCAACATCACCGACCTCATGCCCACCATCCTGGATCTCACGGACGTGGCCGTCCCCTCTGGACACAAGGTGGATGGCAACCGGCTCAACAAGCTCCTGACCGGCAAGTCGGATTCCTCACGCAAGGAGGCCTTCCTCATGCACTATCCCCACGGCCATCATCGCAGCGACTACTTCACCGTCTGGCGCGATGGCGACTGGAAGGTCATCTACCACACCTTCCCCGACCGGAAGCCCATCGGTCCACGGCTTCAGTCCGGAGGCGAGCGCTACGAACTCTTCAACCTCGCCAAGGATCCCTTCGAGAACCACAACCTCGCCAAGGAAGAGCCGAAGCAGTTGAGGAAGATGATGGGTGGACTCATCCGTGCCTTGAAGAACCACAAGGCCGTCTATCCCATCAGCGATGATGGCAAGGTGCTTCCACCCGTGATGCCGAAATAGGTTTCAGTGCCCCAAAAACCGCCTAATGGCGGGTGACCTTTCAACTGACTTGTTGAATTGGACCACTCACTCGACTGGCAGCAC
>CAZKNW010000086.1:0-2955 GCA_964554035.1 uncultured Verrucomicrobiota bacterium | reverse complement strand
CGGGTGACCTTTCAACTGACTTGTTGAATTGGACCACTCACTCGACTGGCAGCACACTAGGCATAGACCTTTTGGACACCCTTACGCAGCAAAGGCCCGCGCGGAGCGTCGGGCCCTACCTTTTCACCCGCGCTTTCAGGCGGTTCCTTTTAGGAAAGGCTTTATTTGAGCCTCAGGGCGGACCAACATCCTTCCGGCAACCATGATCAATCCTGAAGACAAGCTGGACCTTGGAGAGATTCCCATCGATTCCCCTGAAAGGAAGCGCCTGCCTCCCCTGCTCCGTCGGGCATGGTATGGACTGAACCAAGCCTTTCGCAGACGCATTTCTCACACCGGTGCGACGCCGGATCAGTTCACCGCGCTGCGTTGCCTGATCGAGACCAACAACGAGGGCATCACCCAGCGGCAGCTCACCACCATGATGAGCAGCGATCCCAACACCATCGCCTCCCTGGTGGAACGCCTGATCAGCGCCGGATGGATCGACCGCCAACGCCACGCCAAGGACAAGCGCGCCTACAGCCTCTTCATCAAGCCGGAAGGAAAGGCGAAGTATGAGGAACTCCGCGACCTCGCCGTGGAACTCCAGTCCAACATCCTGGAATCCATCCCCGAAGCCGAACGCGAAAACTTCCTGAAGAACCTCGGCCTCATGGCCGACGCCTGCCGATCCGAAGCCATGAACGCGCTGGAGCGGGACAATGTCAACTAGCCGTGGAGTCCCCCCGGAGCCACGGATCGCCAGATCAGGCTTGGCGCATGACACTTTTCTGCAGCACAATCTCAGGAGACACCAACAAAGCTCCATCCATATGACCCCAAGAGCAACAGTCCTTTTCCTCACCCTCATTGCCGCACTCACCCTTTCCGCCGCGGAAACGCCGCCAAAGGAGACCGCCGGTCCACGGAAACGGGCGCCACTGCCTGAAAATGTCGAAAAGCAGCAGGTCGTCATTTTCAGCGACGGCACCCGCATGGCGGGCGATCTTTACCTGCCGAAGAAGCGGAAGGACGGCGAGAAGTTTCCCGCCATCGTCCTCTGCGCCGGCACCGGCGGAACGAAGGGCGGAACCCAGGCCCGACTGGCACCCATTTTCGCCTCGAAGGGATATGTGGCTTTGGCCTTCGACTATCGTGGCTGGGGCATGAGCGATAACCAGTTGATGGCCTTGGAACCCCAGCCCAGGCCCGATGCCAACAACGAGATGTCCATCCGGGTGAAGGCTCTCCGCTGGCAGATGAATTACTCCGACCAGACAGAAGACATTCGTGCGGCCATCAGTTTCGTGGCGGGCGAATCGGCGGTGGACAAGGATCGCATCGGCATCTGGGGAAGCAGCTATGGCGGCGGCCTGGTCACATGGATGACGGCGAATGATCCACGCGTGAAGTGCGTTGCCGCGCAGGTTCCAGGCATGGGATCCCGTGCCCCGAAAGCCGTGGCGAGGGCCTACGATTACCACTCCAAACAGGTGCGGGCCGAAGTCGAACCCGTTCCGATCGAGACAGGAAAGTTCACAGGCAAGATGGCGAGCTATGACAAGATGAGGTTGAATCCCTCCAAGAACATCGGCTTCGACGCGTTGGAAGCCGGAAGATCCATCAAGGTTCCAGCCCTGTTCGTCGTTGCCGAGAACGAGGAATTGAGCAACAACGACAACGTCAGGATTGTCTACGAGGCCATCAAGGCAGCAGGGATTCCCGCAAAGTTGCACACCATTCCCGGAATCACTCACTACGGCGTTTATCGGGAGGGGTTCGAAGAGGCCACCCGTCTGGAACTCGAGTGGTTCGACCGCCACCTGAAGGGTGAATGAGTCAAGACCTCACACACAGGTTGCCTAACCGGATTGTTCCTTCATCCCGCAGTGGCGGGACACGACGTTGAAGAATCCGTTCCTGGAAATGCATCCCCTTCAAAAAGAACCGGTCCTCTACGTCCGCCTCGGTGGTCATGAAGGGATTCTGAAATTCATCAGACCCTTCTACATGGACATCCGGCAACATGAGACGCTGGGTCCCATCTTCAACCGCCAGATCCAGGATTGGGATGCTCATCTGAAGAAGATCTCCGAATTCTGGGCCCTGCAGGCAGGCGGACCATCGCTCTACCGGGGTGGATTCGCAGCAGCGCATCTAAGGTTCGATCTGGAGCCTGAGATGTTCGACATGTGGCTGGCCCTCTGGGACTTCAACTGCAACCGCCAGCTGGAACCCGAACTGGCCCAGGCGATGAGTTCCCTGGCCCACGAAATGGCCCGACGCCTCAAACGTGTGGTAGCGATGCACAGTCCTCCTCAGGAACAGGAATAGGAGATTATCCTAATTTTTTCTCACGGAGACACGGTGTTTCACGGAGAGAAACGCGTTCTTGGAAACGCATGCATTTTCACTTCTCCTCCGTGAACCTCCGTGGCACCTGCCTGTCCCGCCACTGCGGGATGAGAGGAAGAATCCCAGACTCAATTTGCCTTCTCGCCTGAGGTCGAACTGAGGCGTTCGTAGTAGAGGCGGACCTGTTCGGAGAATTCGGCGGGGACCGGATCGCGATCAATGGGGGTGCGGTTGTCCTTGGAGCGGAGCCGCGCCAGTTCCTCGTTCACCTGGTCCCTTAGCTGAAGGAGCGGTCCGTAGATCTTGGTGGAAACGAGATCCCATTGAGGCTCGACACCATGCCGCTTGAATTCCTGTCGGACGCCGCGCGCGATGTCACGGATCTCGGAGGTTTGATTACGAAGTTCATCGACGTTCAGCATCTCCTCCACATCCCTCAACTGGTCTGAAAACTCGACGTAGCCGTCACCGGTCAGCGGCCCATTGGTCTCACGTCCTCCACCGCGATTCATGATGTCCCGGATACCGCCGCGATTGGCCCGACCGCGATCATTCCCGCCACCGCGCTGGTTCCCACCCGCCATCGACAGGCAGAAGCCGAAAGGCCGGTGTCTGGGT
>CAZKNW010000085.1:0-11117 GCA_964554035.1 uncultured Verrucomicrobiota bacterium | reverse complement strand
CCGGAGTCTATGGCGCCATGTATCTGGCTGGGCTGGTTGCCGATGACGAGAAGATGACGAAGTCCGATCTCAACCGATGGGTGAAGGTCGCCAAGGGAGGATGCCTTTCCGGGACGACGGTGCCCACCGTTGCGGCCGAAGGTCGCTATGGATGGGAGATGGGCAACAAGTGGATCGATTCCAAGCAGGACCATATCGCCTGTGCCGGTTGGAGCACCTTGTCCTGTCTGGTGTCGCTGAAGGAGGATGCGGACCTGGATCTCAAGGCGCTGAAGGCACTCGTCGCGAGAGTGAAGAAGGAGATCCGGAAGGCACCCGATGCGGTCCGATACTGCATGAACCAGTTTCTCATCTGTGTTGCCTCACATGTCGGGCCCCTGTCGGACCACACCCTTGAGACGGCGGAAAAGATCGGTAAGATCGAAGCTGATCTTGGGAACAATGCCTGCCAGTTGCCCTATGCTCCGGACTATGTGAAGAAGGTGAAGGACAAGAAGGGAATCGGGTGGAAGCGCAAGACGGTCAAGTGCTGATCCGCAGATGTCGCGGATGGACGCAGATTTTTTGGGAGGGTGAGCTGAGGGAAGGCATGCTAGCGGATATTCAAATAGACGATCATACCGGTAGTGACGACGACCAGAATCGACAGGATGAGAACATTGCGGTTCCACTTGTCTCTTTTGGGGACTTCATGACCCAGCCTTCTTGCCTTGCGACGGTCCCGGCGGTTTTCGTCACCCTTGATCCAGGCGGCGAAATCGGCCCCGACTAAGAGAACGTCGAGGAGCCAGAGTAGTCCTTCAAATAGAATGACGAGTATTTCCATTTCTTTGTTGGATTCCGAATGATAGAGACTGAATCCATGAGAAAAGTGGAGTGGCGCGCTTTGTTTTGGAATTCCAAGAAGCGGGTGTGTTTGTAGGGAAGAGCCCTCTATTTTGCCCTTTCAACCATTTCTCTCTCTTCTCCACACAATAGGTCCAAACATGGTTAAAACCAAAGCCGCCTCGCTCCAGTTCAATCATGCCCCGGGAGGCAAGAAGGCCAGCGTTGGGACAATCAGGTCGTGTGTCGGTAAAGCTGTAGAGGAAGGCGTGGCTCTCATCGGATTCCCCTAAATTGGCATCGCGGGCAACTGGTATGTGAGGAAACTGTCCCGGTCAAAGCTGGAGTGGCTTGCTGAGCCGGTTTCGTCAGGCGAATCAACCAAGGGGCTGGCGGAGGTAGACTTAAACCTTCGGACTTATTTTTAACAGGACCGGAGGCGTGCTCCACGTGGAGCCTGGAGTGGAGTTCCAAGTATCGACTTGTAACCAAGCGACGACGGATGAAAGCCGGGCTCATGTTTGCGTGGATATTTCCGGCAGCAGTTGGCTTTGGAAGGATGAATGCCCTTGCCAAAGGGGACCGGCATTCATTACGAAAACGGCCCCATGTTTTCACACGTTGTCATTTTCTACACCGATCCCGAACAGCCAGACGCCATCGGCCAATTGATTGATGGAGCCAATGAATATCTCAGAGATATCCCGGGCGTGCATGCCTTTCACATCGGAAGGATGTTCCCTAGCGAGAGGGAAGTGGTGGACAAGAGCTACCAGGTTGCGCTGAACACGCAGTTCGAGACCAAGGAGGCCCAGGACGAATACCAGGTTCACCCACGACACATCGAGTTCGTGGAGAAGGTGTTCAAGAAGGTCTGCCAGAAGGTGATCGTCTACGACTTCAAGTAGGAAGCCGTTCGATCACTGGCTTGCACGTTCCTGCTTGGCTATGACGCCCTTCAGTGCCTCGAGGAGCATGTGCATCTCAAAGGGCTTCCAGAGCATGAGTCCCTTCACTGAGCGGATGAACTCATCGATCTTTGGGTTGCCCTTGTGGCCGGTCATGAAGATGACACGCTTGCACAGGCCCGGCTTGGTGCGCTCGACGGCCTTGTAGAACATGTCGCCCGGCATGTGGGGCATCATCATGTCACACACGACGGCATCGAAGCTTTCGTTCATCACCTTCTTGATGCCGTCCACTCCCGTGGACACGGTGGCCACCTGGTAATCGCTCGCTTCGAGGAATTCCCGCAACAAATCGGTCAGGTTCTCATCATCATCGAGGATGAGAACCTTCTTCTTGGCAGGAGGGAGATCATCGTCTTCGATCTCGTGTGTCTTCTCCTGCATGGGATCTCTGAAACGCATTTTCATAGGCACGAGGCGTAGCGATTGCCTGGGGGAGGCGGTCGCTTCACCTTTCAACTTCTAAAGTCGACAGATTCGCGGAAACTGTAAAGATGAAAATGCCTTGTATTGAGACACTTAAAACCATGACTGACAGGGCGGATTGACGACTCCTCCGGAAGTTGCTTAGTTCCGCATATGGTTTTCGGTGCTGTTACTGCCAATGGAAATGATGTGAAGCTGGAATTGCCCTGTGCCTTGGATGATTTTCTGGAATCCCAGGGACTGCTTCCGAAGAGTGTGGTGGTGGAGCTCAACCAGCAGGCCGTCAGCCCTTCTGAATTCTCCGGAGTTCAGCTGCAGGATGGAGACCGCCTGGAGATCATCAAGGTGGTCGCCGGTGGATGAATTGGCTGACCGGATCCCTCCAAGGCTTTCCACAAAGTTTGAATCGACTGTCCCGGGCTCGCTGGTTTTGATCGGGCCCATGCAATCCCTCCTGAGATCCGTCTGTTTCTTATTTCCCCTGCTGATTGCCATCGGCACGCTTGAGGCACGACGGCCCAACGTGATCTACATGCTTGTGGATGACCTCGGCTATGGCGATCTCGCCTGCTACGGACAGAAGACCCTTTCCACACCCAATCTCGACCGCATGGCCTCCGAAGGCATGCGGTTCACTCGGCACTACACCGGGTCCACGGTTTGTGCTCCTTCCCGATGTGGCCTCATGACCGGCCTCCACACGGGTCACTGCCGTGTTCGCGGCAACGGGCCGGGGGTGCTGCTTCCGTCGGATGTCACGGTGGCTGCCAAGATGAAGGAGGCCGGTTACAAGACGGGTTGCTTCGGAAAGTGGGGCATCGGGAATCCACCTCCTCTGGATGATCCTGCGATCCACGGCTTTGATGAGTTCTACGGTTACGTGAACATGTATCACGCCCACAATTTCTATCCCGAGTTCATGGTGAAGAACGGGGAAAAGGTTCCCACCCGCAATGTTTCCTATCCGGACTGGAAGAAGCAGGAAGCGGAGAACCCGGCACGGGAAGGCTTCGGTGTGGCCAAGGTGAAGAAGGACTATGCGCCCACCCTCATCTCGAATGAAATGATCCGATTCATCGAAAACACCCATGAAGAACCCTTCTTCGTCTACTATGCCCTCAACATTCCCCACACCAACAATGAAGCCGGTCGTGATGAAAGGGTGGGGAAGGACGGCATGGAGGTTCCAAGCCATGGACAGTTCTCCGACAAGGACTGGCCTTCGCCGGAGAAGGGCTTTGCGCGGATGATTGAGATCATCGATGGGGAAGTGGGAAAGATCCTGCTCAAGCTCAAGCAGCTCGGCATCGATGAGGATACGATCCTTCTCTTCGCCAGCGACAATGGTCCCCATCAGGAGGGTGGACACAAGGCGGATTTCTTCGATTCCAATGGTCCGTTGCGTGGCATCAAGCGTGACCTGACGGAAGGCGGCATCCGTACGCCTTTCATCGTGCGTTGGCCCGGAACGGTGAAGGCGGGTTCCGAGAGTTCGCACATCTCAGGTTTCCAGGACCTCATGCCGACGCTCTGCGATCTCGTGGGTGTCGAGTCGCCCGGGACCGACGGGATTTCCTTCCTGCCGACCCTGAGAGGCAAAGGCATGCAGAAGAAGCACAGCCACCTTTATTGGGAGTTTGGGGAGCGCGGACCTGCGCAGGCCGTTGTGCAGGGCAAGTGGAAGGCCATCTACTCGAAGCCAAGGCGTGCCAAGGAATACCAGATGGAGCTCTACAACATCGAAACCGATATCGCCGAGGAGACCAACCTCGTGGACAAGCACCCGGAAGTGTGGCAGTCGTTGAGGAGACTGATGGATGTCTCACACGAGGATGAAAAGTAGATGAAGGGAACGGTCAAATGTCCAACCTGCAAGAAGGCAGGGGATTGGTTCGAGGGGAAGTTCGGCCCCTTTTGTTCGAAGCGCTGCAAGCTGGTGGATCTGGGGAAGTGGCTGGGCGAGGAGAATGTGATCAGCGATCCGCTGAGGCCGGAGCACTTCGAAGGTTTTGATGAACTCCCTCCCGGAGCGCATCTCGATCAGATCGATTGAACGGGGACGAGGGCAACGCGGAGTTTGGTCCGCGTGTGGAAGTTGGGCGTTTTTCTCCTGCAGTGTTGCTGGGGAACGGAGTTTTTCCCCATGGCCTTCCTCTCCTAATGGTTTGAATCCCGCGGTGGTTGCAGGCCCGGTAGCCCTGTCACACCAGTTGCGTTTCCTTCGATTCTCCGGATTTCCAGGTTGTTCCTAGTCTTTCTTTTCCTGCTTCTTTTCCACCGCGGCGTTCAGTGCCTTGTAGAAGGTCTTGAGGACCATGATGCGGGCGTAGCGCTTGTCGTTGGCGGGCACGATGGTCCACGGGGCGTCCTCGGCGCTGCAGGCGTCGATCATGTCATTGACGGCTGCCTCGTAGAGGTTCCACTTGTCCCGGTTGCGCCAGTCGTCCGGGGTGATCTTGTGACGCTTGAAGGGGATCTGCTCGCGAGCCTCGAAACGTTGAAGCTGTTCCTGTGGTGATATGTGGAGCCAGAACTTGCAGAGGATGCTGCCGTGGTCGGTCAGCTGTTTCTCGAAATCGTTGATTTCATCGTAGGCCCGCTGCCACTCCTCCTGGCGTGCGAATCCCTCCACACGTTCCACCAGGACACGCCCATACCATGAACGGTCAAAGACCGCGCACATGCCGGGGCGGGGGAGTTGTCGCCAGAAGCGCCAGAGGTAATGTTGGGCAATTTCCTCCTGCGTGGGTGCCGCGACCGAAACGGTGCGGTAGAGCCGGGCATCAAGGGCTTCAAGAAGCCTGCGGATACATCCCCCTTTTCCCGACGCATCCCAGCCTTCGAAGGCGAGCACGGTGGGTATCTTCAGGTCGCGTGCCTTCCAAGCGAGCTTGCCGATCTTGCCCTGGAGTTCTGCCAGCTGCTTCTTGTAATCACCCTTGCTGCGCTTGCTCTCGAGATCCGTTTCTCCCAGATAGTCCGTCCCCGGGAAGTGGCGGACGGCGCGCTTCTCCTTCACCGGATTCTTTGCCACGCCCCCAACCGGGCGAGGGTTCTCCAGAAGCTCGGTCATGGAGTCGAGGATGATGCGCCCGGATTCCAGGTCGCGGCGTCGTGGATTGTTGGCATCCACGATATGCCAGGGATTCTGCTCGGTATGTGTGGCCTCCAGCATGGTCGCAGAGGCCTTCATGTAGTTCTCGTAGAGCTTGTGCTGCTTCCAGTTGTCGGGAAGAACACGCCAGTGGAAGCGGGGATTCTGCTCCAGTTCGGTCAGTCGCTGATATTGGTCTTCCTTGGTGAGATGCTGCCAGATCTTGATCACGAGGGCGCCATCCTCGTGAAGCATGTCTTCAAAGCGCTTCATCTGCTGGGCCTGCTTTTCAAGCTGCCCCAGCTTGGTCTGGCCATGGACCGAGTTCTGGAAGGGATCCGCATACCAGCCGCCGAAGAAGATCCCGATCTGGCCGCGGGCGGGCATGTTTCGGAAGTATCTCCAGTAGAAGGGTTGCTCCAGCTCCTCCTGCGATTCATTTCCAAAGGCGTAGGTCGCGATGCCGCGCGGATCAAGCCACTCGTTCAGGCGCTGGACGAACTCTCCCTTGCCGGCGCCGTCGACGCCCGAGACGATGATGACGACGGGATGTCCTGAACTCCGGATCCGGAACTGCGCCTGGACCAGCAGGTGTCGGAGTTCGGCCAACGAATCTTCATAGACCTTCTTTGGAACAGGGTCTTCCGCCGGGGTGATGTCGAATGACAGCTTGGGTTCGTCTGGCATCGTCAGTCAGGGAGAGGTTGTCTGTCCGGGCGATCAAACTCCAGATGAAAACGCGGTCGGATTTCAGCCTCCAGCGCGGCTCTTCACAAAATCGATGACCTCCCGATCGTCCTTGCTGTCCCTCACCTTTTCCAGGAACTCGGCCAGGCCGATGTGGACACTGCGAAGAAAGGGGCGATCGCCGCCGCAGCCATACATCAGGTCCTCGGAAAGCTGGCCGTTGAGCTTGGCCTTGGCCTTCTCGAGGATGCGGGGAAGCCAGCGGATGCCGTCAACGGCTTCCGACTTTGGTGGAAGCTCCGAGGTATGGACGATCCGATCGGCGGTTTTTCCACCGAGTTCATTGAGAAAGTAGTTCCGGCGAATGCCCGTCACGGCGAGCACTTCCTCGAAACTGGGTTCCCCTGCATGCACGCCATCTTCAACGAAATCGAAGAGTTCCTGGGCCGTGCATCCGATGGAACCCAGGAATTCGACCTCGGCGGGTTCAAACATGGATCGGGCCGACTGTCGTCCCTCACGGTAGCGGTCTACCGCCCTTTCATACAGGCTCTTGAAATCACCTACCCAGTCATCATTGCTCATGGGGTCAACGTAGTTTGATTCAAGGAAATGGAAAACCTGTTTTCCCGGTTTGAAGAGGTGGGTGATCTGTCTTGCTGTTCAGGTTGTGCCAGTGGGATTGGCGAAATTTTAACATCCGGGACAATCCAACGGATGGCTGCCTGAGAGGGGGGGCTCCCCGGGAGAGTGATGGAGAAGCTTCAGCAGTGGTCGGGCAAGAGTGCTTTCCAGCCCAGACTTGGTGGATTTCTCCAAACATGAATGAAATTCATGGCAGGGAGTGAAACTATTCAAAAAACTTGTCATTGACCGGAGGAGGTTGAGGCATCGGCCATGCTTGAAGGGGTTGCGTCTGACCGGGAATGGGTTCCGGGAGGCGGACGTTGGATGCGACAGATACCCTACATACCACAAGCGGCGCCCTTTACTCCGGAGCAGCGGGCCTGGCTGAACGGCTACCTTGCCGGCCTTTTTGCCAATGCCGAGTTCGGGGCATCTGGTCCGATGGAAGCCCCTGCACCACCAGCATTGGTTCCTCTGCTGGTTGCCTTCGGCAGCCAGTCCGGCTCTGCGGAAGGAATCGCAAGGAAGCTGGGCAAGGAGGCAGCAGCCAAGGGATTTGAAGCCCGGGTGAAGGATCTGAATTCCATCGCGAATGCCGATCTTGCGAAAGAGCGGTTCCTGATGATTGTCACCAGCACATGGGGGGAAAGCGATCCGCCCGACAATGCTCTGGATTTCTGGAGGTTTCTTAGTGCCGATGACTGCCCCAGGCTGGAGAACCTGAGTTACGGTGTCCTGTCCCTGGGGGATTCCAACTACTCCGAATTCTGTGGTGCGGGGCGCAAGATGGATGAGCGTCTCGCCGAACTGGGTGCAACGCGCCTTCTCGAACGCGTCGATTGTGATGTGGATTACGATGATCCTGCGGCTGGGTGGATCCTGTCGGCGTGGATCGCCTTTGGCGCATCGGCGAAGATCACGTCGAACGGTACCGAGGCATCGGTGGATTCAGATGATGAAGAGGAAGGCTACTCGAGGAAGAATCCCTTTCCCGCCCGGCTTCTTGCCAATCGTCGACTCAATGCGCCGGAGAGCGACAAGGACACCCGCCACTTTGAGATCAGCCTCAAGGGATCCGGCCTGACCTATGAGGTGGGAGATGCGCTGGGAGTGGTTCCTCGCAATTGTCCCGAAATGGTCTCGGACCTCCTGGGTGTTCTGGGTTTCTCCGGTGAAGAAACGGTTTCGGATCCCTCGGATGTCGAGTTGCCCATCAAGGAGGCCCTGATCCACTTTTATGACTTCACCAAGCCTGCCAAGCCACTGATCGAGGAGGTCGCAAAGCGAAGCGGCAACGAGGAACTGGCCTCCAAGCTGGAATCGGAGAACAAGGCGGCGTTGGCCGAATACCTTTGGGGCAGGGAGATCATTGATCTTCTGATTGAGAATCCAGGATGCGGGTTCACCCCAACGGAGTTCATTGGCTACCTGAAGAAGATCCAGCACCGGCTCTACTCGATTTCCTCAAGCCTGAAGGCGCATCCCGATGAGGTGCACCTGACGGTGGCGGCGGTCCGGTATGAATCCAGGGGCAGGGCACGGAAGGGCGTTTGTTCCACCTACCTTGCGGATCGTGTCGGCGAGGAGGAGAACGTGGGGATCTTCGTTCAGCCCTCCCATGGCTTTGGTGTTCCGGAAAATCCGGATGCACCTATGATCATGATTGGCCCGGGAACGGGGATCGCTCCGTTCCGTGCCTTCCTGGAGGAACGTCAGGCAGTCGGTGCCAAAGGCAGAAATTGGCTCTTCTTCGGGGATCGCCGGGCGAGTCTTGATTTTCTCTATGAGGATGAGTTGAAGGCGTTCCAGGAAAGCGGATTGCTGACGCGACTGGACCTGGCGTTTTCACGTGACCAGGAAGAGAAGGTCTATGTGCAGGACCGGATGATCGAACACGGAGCAGAATTTTTCCAATGGCTCGAGGACGGCGGTTCGATCTTTGTCTGTGGTGATGCCAGTCGCATGGCCAAGGATGTCGATGCCGCACTGCACCGCCTGATCGAGGAGCACGGAGGCCTGTCCGCGGAGCAGGCCGCTGACTACGTCTCAAGCCTCAAGTCCGAGAAGCGCTATCAGCGTGACGTCTACTGACCTTTCACAACCCTGAACGCACCCTTCCCATGTCACGGATACCCATCAAAGAAATCAAGGGCCAGCCACTGACCCCCGAGCAGACGTCCTACCTGGAGGGACTCTTTGCCGGATTGAGCAACCGTGGCGTTCAGTTCGCGGATGTCATGGCGGATCCTGCCGCCACTCCCGCCGGGAAGGAGATCAACCTTGATGACCTTATCTTCGAGGAACAGGTGAAGCAGAAGCTGCATCCGCTCGATGCCCACCCGCAGCTCGTGGCCAATGCCCGCGACAACACGGCGCCCTCTAAGGAGGACGGCTTTCGCTTCAAGTGGCAGGGGCTTTTCTACCTGTCGCCCAACAAGGATGGCTTCATGTGCCGCCTCCGGATTCCGGGAGGCGTGGTGAAGACCTTTCAGCTCAGGGAGCTGGCATCCGTCTCCGAGGAACTGACGACCGGCTACGTCCAGGTGACCACCCGGTCCAACTTCCAGCTGCGCCTGATTGAACCCAAGGATGCTCCAGCGCTGCTCGAGCGCATCCAGAGTGTCGGGCTGCACAGTCGTGGCGCGGGTGGTGACAACATCCGCAATCTCACAGCCAATCCTACGGCAGGAATTGACCCCTATGAGGTTTATGACGTCAGTGCCCTTGTGAAGCAGCTTTCACAGCACATCATCAACACGCGTCACTTCTACGATCTCCCCCGCAAGTTCAACATCGCCCTCGATGGTGGTGGATTGATCGGTTCGGTCGAGGATACCAACGACATCGGGCTCAAGGCGGTGAAGGTGAGTGGGGACGGTGATGCTGTTCCTGCCGGTGTCTATTTCCGGATGAAGCTGGGTGGTGCGACAGGCCACAAGTCGTTTGCGAGTGATGTCGGTGTCTTGATCCGTCCCGAGGAATTGATCGAAGTGACCGATGCCGTGCTGCGCGTCTTCATCGCCAATGGCAACCGGGGCAACCGGAAGAAGGCACGCCTGAAGCACCTCCTCGAGGAATGGACCCTTGAACAGTACATGGAAGAGGTGGAGAAGCTGCTTGGCCGAAGACTGATCGCCGCCCCCTTGGACGAGGAGGGAAGACACCCATGGATCGAGGAGGAGACGCTTCCCGAGGTTCCCCATTCCCACGTGGGCGTCTATCCCCAGAAGCAGGACGGATTGAATTATGTGGGAGTGGCCCTTCCTGTCGGCCAGATCACTCCCAGGCAGATGATGCGGATCGCGGATGTGGCCGACAATTACGGCTCTGGCGAGATCCGCCTGACGGTCTGGCAGAACCTGATCCTCCCCAACATTCCGGATGCCTATGTGGAGACGGTGAAGAAGGCCCTGTTGGGAATGGGACTGGATTTCAGGCAGTCGCACCTGAAGAGCGGGCTGATTGCCTGCACGGGGAATGCCTATTGCAAATTTGCCGCGTCGAACACCAAGGGGCATGCGGCCGGCCTGGCGGAGTATCTCGAACCCCGCATCGCTCTCGATCAACCCATCAACATCCATTTGACAGGCTGTCCGCACTCCTGTGCCCAACACTACATGGGAGACATCGGGCTGCTTGGGGCTTCCGCCAAGAAGGATGGTGAGACGGTGGAGGGTTACCATGTCTTCGTCGGGGGTGGGTTTGGGAAAAACGCCAGGATCGGCCGACAGCTCTTCAAGGCGGTGGCCTACCAGGATCTCAAGCCTCTGATGGAGAAGCTCCTCAAGGCCTACCAGTCCAACCGTGAGGAGAAGGAAACCTTCTACGACTTCAGCCAGCGTTTCGAGGTGGAGAAGCTGGTCGAGATGACGGACGCAGTGGAAGTCAGCGACGAAGTCGCGGCGTAGGTCGTGACGCGCCCGGACACTCCTTTGAATAGTTAAGGGGAACTCCAAAAAAGGATATTGCAGGGATGGCAGGCCGAATGGTTTGTCTTTCCTGGTGAGAATGGATTCAGGCCCGCTTCACATATGGGGCACGTTGAGCGAGGCTTCCAATCTTCAGAATCCTGCTCTTCGAATGCCTGGTAATGGCATGGGTGGAATTGACTGATCGCCTTTGAAAGTTCCAGCCCTTCCTTGTTCGCCGGGCTATTGAGATCCAAAAGTTCGTTTCGGGCGAACTCTTCGTATTCGCCTGAGGATAGCCAAAGCTTGAAGAGGGATCCCCAGATTGAGCACCAGTGAGCTGTCGCATCGAACAGGTCGTTAGGAAAGTTGAGAGCCTCTATCCTAACCTCTAGGTTGCATGAGGCACAGGCAATGGGATTCGAACCCAGTGCATACATCAGTTTCCACGCATGGGGAGTGGTGCATGAACAAAGATCCTCGGATGGAGTAGCTGGTGCAGGTCCTAGTTTGTCGAAGAAGTTTGAAGTCATGCGCCCATCTTGTCTCAAGGGTAGAACGGAGCCTAATCGATCAAAAAAG
>CAZKNW010000084.1:0-11172 GCA_964554035.1 uncultured Verrucomicrobiota bacterium | reverse complement strand
TGATGGGGAACCTTTTCCTGTTCCAGCTTCGTGGGCTTGGCGGTTCCGATATCGAGGCCCCGGTAGACCTGCATCGAATCCGCAGAGATGATCTGTCCTCCCAGTCGGACCGCCAGTTCCATGGCCACCGCCGACTTGCCGGAAGCCGTGGCTCCCGCAATCACGATCGGAAGGGCCTCCCTGCTCATGACGACGCCTCGGCCGGGGTCTCCTTGGGAGAGCCCGAATAAAGGTCCTCACGCCATGAGATCACCAGGAGCAAACCCACCGCCACGCAGATGGCGGAATCAGCGATGTTGAAGGCAGGAAATCCGGATTCCCCACCGCTTCGGCGATAGACGTAGAAGTAGATGAAATCGATGACGTGGCCGCGATCCGGATGAAGCCGGTCATAGAGGTTTCCCAGGATGCCGCCAAAGAGCAGTCCCAGCGCGATCTTCCCCATGGTGGTGTTCCCGTCAAAGTGCCTTCGGAAGATGAAGAGCGCCATCATCGCGATGAGGGAGACAATGGCCAGCAACTCGCTCTTTCCCGTAAAGAGGCTCCATGCCGCACCCGTGTTTTCCCAATGCACCCACTTGAAGAATCCATCCAGGACCACACGTTCCTCTCCCACAAGTAGGCTCCGGACGACAATTGACTTCGTCCCCTGGTCCGCAAGGAAGATGAGCACGGCAATCCATCCCATCCATGTTTTCCTGAGAAAGGGAATCATGGAACCAGTTTGGGCTGGGGGAGAATGGGAATCATGTCAGGCGCGGCAATAGAATCGCCTCAGAGGCCGAAGTCAAGGACACCTGACCGCTGAAGGCGGATGATCTCGGCGGTGTAGCCCTTTCGGAAATTGGGATACTTGAACTGGTAACCCAGTTCCATCAGCAGCTTCCGGTTGGACACCTTCTTGTTGGTCAGGGCGCGCTTTCGCTTCGTGGGTTCCTCCGGATCCGCCTTCGGAGGCATGGGCTTGCCCAGGGTCTCGGAGAGAAAACGGAAGAAGCGCACCTGGGGCGCCGGTTCCTCGTCCACGGCATTGTAGATCTCCCCTCCCTTGGCGCCCTTGAGGCAGGCCTCGATGATCCCCACCACATCATCGACGTGGATCATGTTGAGCAGACGCTCAGGCTTTCCCGTGATTTTCGCCTCGTCCTTGAGGTATTGCAGGAAGAGGTGGCCTCGTTCCGGACCATAAATGCCCGCCACGCGGAGGATCACTGCCGGAAACGCCTTTTCCTTGGCAGCATCCAGAAGGAGCTTCTCGGTCTCGACCAGGATCCTCGATGTCTCGGTCGTCGGTTCGGTCTCGGAGTGTTCCTTGATGAGTGAACCATCCGTCTGGCCATAGACACTGCTGCTGCTGGTCCAGACATACTTGGTGGGCGTTTGGGACTCGAGCCACTTGAGAAGATTCCTGGTTCCCTCAAGGTAGACCTCTCGATAGGTGTCGGCGCCGCCCTTGGAGGACGAGACGGTATTGACCACCCAGTCAAAGGGACCGGGAAGGGCCTCCAGGGTTTCGGGCTTGGTGACGTCCGCCACCACCGGCGTGACGCCCAGTTCCCGAAGACTCTCGTGGTCATCGGTCGAGCGTGAGGCTCCAAAGACTTCTTGATCCTCCTGCCCTGCAAGAAGGGCAGCCAAGGGTCGACCCACGTATCCACAACCAAGGATCAATGTGCGCATGAAGAAAGGTTAATACCCCCAAGGGATTTGGTAAACGCTGTTGGGTGTTCGAATGAAGCAATGGCGGTAGGGCGATCACTCCGCGATCGCCCGAGCTTGGTTTGGCTGCGCACCACCGACGTTGTTACCCCGTCCGCAGCCGAGGCCCGCGCGGAGCGACGGGCCCTACCGTTTTCAAAGAATCTTCTTAAACGCCTTTGGGTGGACACGGAATCCTGAAAACGCTAGACCCACCCGCGATGTCTCTCTCCCGCGAACAGGTTCAGAAGGTCGGCATGTATGCCGCACCCTTGATCGCCGTTCTGGTTTATTCCCTCCTTCCCGGAAAATACAACGACCCTGTCGGGCAAACCGTTCCCTTCACCACGGAAGGACGCATGACCCTTGCCCTGATGACCTGGATGGCCATCTGGTGGCTGACCGAAGCCGTGGAGATCTCCACCACCGCCCTGATTCCACTCGCGCTTTTTCCATTGCTGAACGTCACCGACATCAAGACAGCGGCGGCGCCCTACGCCCATCCGCTGATCTTCCTCTACCTCGGTGGATTCATCATCGCCCTCTCCATGCAGAAGTGGGGCTTGGACAAGAGGATTGCCCTGACGATCCTGGGAAAGGTGGGAACCAAGCCTGCCAACATGATCGGCGGATTCATGCTAACCACCGCCTTCCTCAGTGCCTTCATCTCGAACACGGCCACCACCGCCATGATGCTGCCCATCGCGCTCAGTGTGGTCACCCTTCTCAACACGAGCGCCAACAACCATGGCCAGACGACAAGCCACGGTGGAGGCTTCGGAACAGCCCTGATGCTGGGTATCGCCTACGCGGCCTCCATCGGTGGCATCTCCACCATCGTGGGCACGCCACCCAATGCCTTCCTTGTGGGATTCGTCGGTGAATCCATCGCAGAGGAACACCGGATGGAGATTGGCTTTGCCCGTTGGCTCGTCGTGGGACTGCCGGTGACACTGGTCATGCTGCCGGTCACCTGGGTTCTACTGACACGTTTCCTCTTCCCGCTCCACACACCGCAGGTGAAGGGCGGAAAGGAACTCATCGAGGTGGAAATTGCAAAACTGGGCATCATGAAACGCGGTGAATGGATCACGCTCATCATCTTTGGTCTCACCGGTCTCTTCTGGATCCTGCGACCCTTCATCACTGATTTTTCATTCAATGCCGGAGGCAGGGAATGGATGCCCTTTGCAGGACTTTCCGACACGGTGATTGCGATGATTGCCGCAGGTCTGCTCTTCTCCATTCCGGCGAATCCGACCAAGCGGGAGTTCACCATGGACTGGAAGACCACCAGCAAGCTTCCATGGGACATCCTGATCCTCTTTGGTGGCGGCATGAGCCTGGCCAATGCCGTGAAGGAAACGGGCGTGGCGGAATTCATCGGAAGTCAGGCCACGTTTTTCGCAGGCGTGCCGACACCCATCCTGGTCCTGATCATCACCACCGCCGTGATTTTCCTGACGGAACTCACCTCCAACATCGCCACCACCGCCACGCTCTTGCCCATCCTGGCGGCACTCGCGCCCGGCTTGGGAGTCGATCCCTACCTCCTGATCATCCCGGCAACCATCGCCGCCAGCTGTGCCTTCATGATGCCCGTGGCCACACCGCCCAACGCAATCGTCTTCGGCTCGCGACAGATCTCCCTGCCCCAGATGATGAGGGCCGGCATCTGGCTGAACCTTGCAGGCATCATCATCATCCCCGTGGTGATCTCCCTCACACTCAGGTTCCTTGTGGATTAGGAACACCGAGGCCTCGTCAACCTGGATAGCAGGCATTCGTGCTCCCCTACTTTCCCTCTCACGGAGGCACGGGGATCACGGAGATTCTGCAATTCTATAGAGGTACTTTTCCCCTCTGAGAAAGATCGATTCATCGACGAGCACCAGTGAAGCGCTGAAGGAATCATCCAACTGGTTTGAAGCCAGAAGCGTCGGTTCCGCCTCCGCAGAAAAGACCAGGGTCAATCCGCTCCGATCCGTGACATAGATCCTGCCATCGACCGCAACCGGGGACGCATAGATGCCTCGCAATCCGCTTAATCGAAAGGGACCACCCGCATCCTTTCCACTGATCATCTCCACACGCGACATGACATTCTGGTAATGCCGAAGGAAATACAGATGACCACGATACAACAAGGGCGAAGGCACGTAGGGCGTGGTTCTTCGGCGGCTCCAGATCACATGATCCGTTCCGGTGATGTCGCCCTTGGCTCCTTCCATCCGGATGGCGAGCATCGATTGGAAATCGTAACTGCTTCCCAGGAAGACATACCCCTGATCGGCAACCGGGCTGGCAACGACGTTGTCCGACAATCCTCCACACTCCCAGACATCATCCCCTGTCTTCAGGTCATAGGCCCGGATCCTTTTCGTGCCGCTCACGATGAGAAGCTTCCTCCCATCCTGATTCACCACGATGGGCGAGGCCCAGGAGGTCTTTTCATCACGTTTCCTTCTCCAGGCTTCCTTTCCCGAATCCTTTTCAAAGGCAGCCACAAAAGACTGCCCCTCATGGTCCCAGTTCACCGCGATGAGATCATCATGCAACACCGGGGATGAACCCTCACCGTGACCATGCTTGGACTGCATCAAGCCCAGCTGCTTCTGCCAAACAAGGTTTCCCTGATGATCGAGAACATGGAGACCGTAGGAGCCAAAGAACGCCACCAGATGAGTCGCATCCACGGAAGGTGAGGCGGAGGCCAGCGTGCCCGATTCATGCCCGCCCTCATGAGGCAGGGCCCGATGGACCACCTGTTGCCAAAGTTCCTTCCCAGACTCCCGATCATAAGCGGACACGAGGAACTTCTGCCGGTGGGTCACCATGAGGTTGTTGTGGGAACCGGGCGCCTTGTCACGAAAGGGCTCCTCAATCTCAGGCCCATCATCCGCAGCAGAAGTCACAAAGATCCGATCTCCCCAGACCACCGGAGTGGAATGCCCTTTCCCAACCAGCGCCGTCTTCCAGACCACATTCGTCTTCTCGTTCCAATGAACCGGTGCATTCGCCCCATCCGCGTTTCCATTCATCCGCGGCCCACGCCAATGCGTCCAGTTCTGACCTCCCATTGTCAGGAAGGGACAAAGCAAAAGAAGGAAGACACATTGGAAGGACATGGCGACAGCATGCCCGCAGAACCCGGACAGGCAACCCGTTTCAGCAGATCCACAGATGAACGCTGATAGACGCAGATAAAAAGAAAAGCCCCCCGCGCAAAGCGCGGCTCTGAGAAAAGAACCAATCCGTGTTCATCCGTGGTCCCCAAAGAATCGGGCTGGTCACCTTGGGGATTCCGATCCAGATTAGGCGCATGGCCTCCACTCGACATTGTCACCAGTGCGGCTGGGTCTGGGAGCTCTCGGTCCAACCCGGACGCAGCGAGACCTGTCACCAGTGCAACGCCGACATGCGCGTCTGCAAGAACTGCACGCACTACAGCATCTCGCATGCGCATCAGTGCAAGGAACGCCGCGCGGAACCGGTCCACGAGAAGGACAAGGGCAACTTCTGCGAATGGTTTGAACTCGCACGCCGGGAATTCTCTGGCGGCGACCAGGACAAGTCGCGGGAAGACAAGGCCCGCGACGATCTCAAGAAACTCCTCGGAGACCTCTGATATTCTGTAGCATTCGATGTGAATCGGATCACTTCCAACGATCATCCCAATGAGAAAATTACTGACCCTGTTCCTCCTTGTTTCCCTGTCGCTCCCCGCCGTTGCGCAGAACAAGAATAAGAAGCCACCCACAGCCCCTCCTGGAGCCACCCTGCTCCGCAACCTGCAATACACCCATTTCCAAAAGGACAAGCACAAGCTCCACCTCGACCTCTACCGTCCCGAGAAGTTCGAAGGCCCACTGCCGGTCGTGGTCTGGGTGCACGGTGGCGGCTGGAAGAACGGCAGCAAGGACAAGTGTCCGGCCACCTGGCTGGCAACCAATGGCTTTGCCGTGACGAGCATCAATTATCGTCTCACCGATGCCGGAACGTGGCCAGACCAGATCAACGACTGCCGTGCGGCCGTCCGCTGGCTCAAGAAGAACGCCCACATGTATGGTCTCTCGACTGAGAACTACGGGGTCTGGGGCGGATCCGCAGGGGGGCATCTCGTGGCCCTGATGGGCACCCTGCCTTACCCAAAGGACGAGGAAATCTCCTCAAAGGTAAAGGCCGTCTGCGACTGGTATGGACCCTCGGACCTGTTGACCATGCCACCCAACATGGTAGGCAACGGTCGCACCGAGGAGGACGTCGCCAACTCCAATGGCGCGAAACTGCTCGGTGTCACGGTGAAGGACGATGTCCCCAAGGCCAAGACCGCCAGTGCCTACTGGCAGGTCAGCCCGGATGATTCCGCCTTTCTGATCATGCACGGCGACAAGGATCCCGGCGTTCCCATTGAGCAAAGCTGGAAGCTTCACCGCAAACTGGAGGAAGCGGGTGTCCGTTCCAAGATGCATGTGGTGCTTGGGGCCGGTCATGGAGGCAAGGAGTTCCAGACTGAAGAGGTCCGCGCCATGATCCTCGAGTTCTTCAACCGCGAACTGAAATGAGTCCTCTTCGCTGGGGCATCCTCGGTACGGGCAATATCGCCCGGAAGTTCGGCGCCGACCTGAAGCATGCGGAACGAGGCCATCTCGCCGCCGCAGGTTCACGCAGCATCGAGTCCGCCACAAAGTTCACCGCTGAGTTCGGTGGCCAACCCATGGCCAGCTACGACGAGGTGATCCAATCAGGAGAAGTGGATGCCCTTTACCTCGCCCTGCCCAATCACCTGCATGCGCCCCTCGCCATCCAGGCGCTCGAAGCCGGCAAACACGTTCTTTGCGAGAAGCCGATCGCCCTTTCCGTGGCTGAGGCAGAGGGCATGTTTGAAACGGCACACAAGACCGGCAAGGTACTGGTGGAAGCATTCATGTACCGCTGCCGCCCGATCATCCGGAAGCTCATCGACACGGTTCACTCGGGCGAGATCGGAGACCTCAGGATCATCCGGAGCAATTTCACCTTCGAACGTCCGGCCAGTCTCTCCGACGCACGCTATCAGCCCGACAACGGAGGCGGCAGCCTGATGGATGTCGGCTGCTACTGCGTCCACCTTTGCAGGACCCTTGCACAGTCGGAGCCCATGGAGGCCTTCGCCGTTGGCAATCGTCATGAACTTGGGGTCGATGACTACGCTGCCGGTTGTCTGAAGTTTCCCGGAGGTGTCCTTGCGACCTTTACCAGTGGAATGACGGTGACTTCCGACAAGCACACCCACATCGCAGGGACCAAGGGACGCATCGAGATCGACATGCCATGGCTCTTTGCCGATCGCTTCAAGGTCTGGCGTGGGGAGGAAAGCGAGGTGGTCGAGGTGGATGCGTCCAAGCCAATCTATGCCGAGGAGGCGGACGCCTTTGCTGCAACCGTCCTCGATGGCACCCCTCCTGTGATCACCGTTGAAGATTCCCTCGCCAACATGCGCGTGATCGATGCGCTCAAGAAATCGACCGGAGTGTTCAGGTAGGGACGCATCGCCGCAGGCGTCCCACCTCAATCCGATGCGTGATCCTGTAGCAACAGATGGAGCTTGGGGAATCCAGCACGACCACTCCTGCAACCACGAACCATGGGCTTCCCTTAATTCAGTCAAACGACCTCTCAAGCCAAGCGGTCTGATATGGGACCTCTTGGCAAGAGGTCCCTACCGGGTAGGGACGCATCGCCGTAGGCGTCCCACTTCAATCCGACGCGTAATCCTATAGCAACAGATGGAGCTTGGGGGATCCAGCACGACCACTCCTGCAACCACGAACCATGGGCTTCCATTAATTCAGTCAAACGACCTCTCAAGCCAGGCGGTTTGATTTGGGACCTCTTGGCAAGAGGTCCCTACCGGCAATCACATCCCTTCCAGCGCATCGCCCAGCCCCTGGAAGTGCTCCATGTAGAAGGTGATGATGAAGTAGGCCACACCGATGGCGATGAACAGGAAGAAAAGATTGGGCAGCCAGAAGGAAAATTGCCGCAGCTTGCTCGATGCCTCTTCCTTGTAGTTCCGGTAGATCCGTTGAAGACAGTCGTCGAGCTTGCCGCTGACTTCACCGGCCTCGTAGGCGGAGGCAAAGAGGTCCGGGAAGGCCCAACTCGCCGAGACCAGGCTGGAAGGCGTCTCCCCGTTTTCGATCTTAGGTCCAAACTTCTTCGTCACACGTCGAAGCGTTTCCGATCCGCAGGAACGCCCTGCCAATGCCCATGCTTCAACCGTGCCCACCCCGGCGCTGAGCAGGGCACCGAGGGAAGCGGAGAGCCGCGCCAGTGCCAGATACTTTCTCGCTGTTCCGAGCAGGGGCACAAAACCCAGGATCTTTTCCATGGCGGAGCGCCAGACCATGGTCCTCTGGTTGCTCAGGGAATACATCAGGAAAACGATCAATCCGTAGATCACACCCAGCGCCATCCCCTTCTGCACAAGAAAGGTGGTCACCTCTCCATTGATGAGCCCCACCAACGTGCTGGTGGGAAAAATGATTACCGCGAGGTGGAGGATGAAGAAGGGATAGGCCATCGCCCACAAGGTCTTGCCCATGAGCGCAGCCGTATCGGCATAGTAGTCGCCAAGCATGCGGAAGCACTCGTCCAGTCGTCCGCTGTTTTCCCCTGCTTCCAGGAGGGAGCGGTCGAACTCCGGAATGATGCCGGGCTCCTTGTGCAGGGCCTGGGCGAAGGTGTCGCCCATCTGGAGATAGTTGAGGATCCGGTGGATGGCGGCACTGAAGTGACGGGCGGACCGCTTGTCGGCAACCGAGGTGAGGGCCACCTGAAGCGTGACGCCCGAGGAAACGAAAGAGCCGAGCTGGTTGTACAGCTCGGCTCGTCTCAAAAGTTTTCCGGGCGTTTCAACAAGTGACATGACGCCCGGTGTGATGTGGATCAGGCGAGCGCCCGATCGATGGCGGCCGCCAGATCTTCCTTCGGACGCATGCCCATGATCTGGTCCTGCACCTCTCCACCCTTGAAGACCAGGAGGGTCGGGATGGAGGTGATGCCAAACTGGGCGGCCAGGGACTGGTGCTCATCGATGTCGACCTTGCCGATCTTGGCCTTGCCGGCGTATGCGTCGGCGAGCTCATCAATCACGGGTGCGATCATCTTGCAGGGGCCACACCACTGGGCCCAGAAGTCCACGAGCACAGGCTGATCAGACTTGATCACGTCCTGCTCAAAGTTGTCAGCGGTCAGGGTAACTACGTTTTCAGATGCCATTTTCGGATTCAGTTAAAGGTTCAGGTGCCTTGCGGCGAATGCCGAAGTCAACGTTACGAGGGCTGGAGAGGCAACCTTATTCCCAGAAGGCAGGTGCCTTCTCGGCCAGAACGAGAATCCGGTAAAGGCCGACGATACTGGTGATGAACACAAAGGACAGCAGGGTCCAGTTGACCCATCCATAACCGGCCCTGGCGACGGAAGCCTTGGGAGCCTTTGCCTTCTTCTCCTTGCCCTTCTTGCCCTTGGCAACCTTGCCGGTGGCCTTGGCCACAACCTTGCCACCCGCGCCGGGTGCCTTGGGAGCACCGGGTGCAGCCGCCGGGGCGCCCGGGGCCTTCGGAGCGGCAGGAGCACCCGGGGCCTTGGCTGCGGGTGCACCGGGAGCCTTGGCACCTCCGGGAGGAGGAAGGGAAATCTTGACGGTCGAACCCGGGGTGGGCGGCTTGGCCGGGGTTGCGGTCTTCGGACCACCCCCTGCCGGCTTCGGCGGGAGACCAATCTTCACCGTGGCACCGGCCTTTGGAGGCGCTGAGGGTGCCGCAGCTGCAGGAGCCGCAGGCGCTGCCGGTGCCGGTGCCGCACCGGGTGCGGGAGCGTCCACCTTGGGCGCCGGGGAGGCTCCAGTGGGGGGACCTGCAGGCTTCTTGCCGGGTAATCCGATGCGAACCGTTTCCTTCGGCTTGGGCGGCAAGCTGATACGAACCGTCTCTTTTTTCGGCTTCACTTTGGAAGCATCACCTTGGGGTGGTTGGTTTTCGTCGGACATAAGCGGTATCAACGAAGGTATTTTTCAGTCAATGGGGTGTCAAATGCTTAGTTTCCAAGCAGAAGCAACTTTCTGCCCTCCTTCCGCCTTCCAACCCCTCTTTTGCTTTTCAGGTGTCCGCCTCGAACGCATAGTCCCGCCTTAGGTTTTGAGATCCCAGTGAGCGACTCCTCCAAACAGTCTGAACAGGTCTGCGACCTCTGTGGCTCGGCAGACTACCGCATCTATTCCGAAAAAGGACGCCACGGCGTGGCCATCCGCACGGTCATCTGCCGTGGCTGCGGCCTGGTCTACACCAATCCCAAGCCCACCGAGGAGGAGAACGAGGACTTCTACAAGCGTCGCTACTGGGGTTCCTACAAGAATGAGACCAAGCCGGATGAGGCCTTTTTCCGGCGCAGGCTCCCCAAGATCCAGTCCATGTTCGGACTGGCCAGGCCCCACCTTCACCCCGGATGCAAGGTGCTGGAGATCGGGTCCGGAGTCGGGGCCCTGCTCTCCCTGATCAAGGAAGCGGCCGGTGAAGGTTCCACCGTCATCGGGATTGAGCCCCATGGCGGCCACTCGGCCTTTGCCCGGGAGCAGAAGGGTCTGGATGTCCGGACGGGCCTGTTCCATGAGTTTGTCGACGAACTGGAGGAAGGCACTTTTGACCTGGTGGTCATGAATCATGTGCTCGAGCACACCATCAGCCCCACCGAGACGCTGCGGACGATCCATCGACTCCTGAAGCCGGGAGGCATCTATTTGGTCGAGGTCCCCAACGTCCAGTTTCCGGGATCACGAATCAGCCACTATTTTCATCCGGCCCACCATTACGCCTTTTCCCCCAACACCCTGAGGCACCTGGCCATCAAGACCGGCTTTGACCCAAGGCGCGTCGAGGAACTCGACGGCGACCTGCCCCATACCCGGCTGAAGGGCACCCTTGTGAAGGAGGAACCGACTGCGGACGCCGCCAAACCGGTGGATGATGCAGACCAACGAGCCGCAGCGCTCGATGCCTACGGGAAGTGGTACTGGATGACCCTCGCCTCGATCCGGAAGAAGTTCACCCACTGGAAACGCCAGCAGATGCCGGCCGACCTCGTGGAGGATCACCCTCCCGGATCCGACTGACGTTTCGCCCGCCCCTTCACGCCGATGGGCCCCATTGACATGGCTTCCCAGCCATCCCGCGCCACATAAGTTTTGACGCCCCGTCCCTGCTGAATTATACGAAAGGCCCATGCACTGCATCGGGCATCCTTCTCCGACCCGCACCTCCCGCCCGGTGACCTTTTCCCCCTTTTGATCCATGCCTACGAGGAAAGAAAAACCCAAATACAAACGTATCCTTCTCAAGCTCAGTGGTGAAACCATGGGCGGCAAGAACGGCATGGGCATCGATCCCGATGTGGTCCACGAAATGGCCGACCAGATCGCCGAAATCCACAGGCTGG
>CAZKNW010000083.1:0-11185 GCA_964554035.1 uncultured Verrucomicrobiota bacterium | reverse complement strand
GGTTTTATCCCACACCTCAACTTCAGGCATTTCAGTCCTCTTACAACCAAGCTGTAGTACCAGAAGAACCAGAATACTCCTCATGATCGCTCTCTCCATGTCATCGAAAGATAGGATTCGTTCCCAAGGAAGTCACTCAAATGTGGGTCGTGCTGTCATCCCTCCGGGATGATTCTTCTATTCAACATCAACCGGTGATGTCGTTCACCTGCGGCGCACTCGATCACCGGCTACTGGCTTCGATGCCTCCAGCATCGGGAGTAGAGCAGCGCGATGAAAGCAGCGTGAAGTGACATCTCTTCCCTGAATCTGGACAGCGCATCCGGGTTCAAAGCAGAAGGTTTTCCAGCCGGGAGCTGGTGCGTTGAAGCCTCACCAGCGGCTGATACCACCGGACCGCACATCCCCTCGGAACCATCCTGAATGGATGCCAGCGCCACTCCACCGGGCAATTCCGAATGGCGAATTCTGAATTCTGATTCTTGAATTAGGACGGACTACGTCGGCGCCATCCAATCATCCGGATCCCTCCCAATTCAAGAATCAGAATTCAGAATTCGAAATTCAAAATTTGAGCTCTCCCCCATTCCTGCCGCTATAAAGGTGAACGGAAATAAACATTTTCAGATTGAGAAAGGATTCTCATGCTGTCGCTCATGGAAGAGAAACCGGAGTCATCGGTTGAAAGGCTGTGGAATAGCTACGCCGCCATCTTTGAAAAATTCGATGACCTGACACTGGCCCGCTGGCTTTCCCAGACCCTCGGACACCTCGAGGGAAACTGGTGGCGGGTCTCCCATCCACTCCTCAGTTCCTATCGCCTCGCCGCCCAGACCGCCCACAACCGGCAGATCTGGCTGAAGCGACTGGTCTCCATACCGGGCTCCTACTTCGAAGGGGACTGCTGCCGGGCGCCGTTTCTTCCCATCTTCACCCGGGACATCCTCGAGACGGGTTTGGTCTGCATCTCCTGCGGATCCACCAACGTTCCCTTCAGGGAGATTCCCCAGCCGGTTCAGGATCACCTGGGCAACTGGGCGAGGGACTACTCAAGGATCCACGAGGTCGCCCACATGAAGGAGGAGGACCGACCGGTATCCGATTCCGACTACCGGCAGATGGTGGACGATGCCGCCAAGCGCGCTGAGGGCATGCTTGCCCATGCGGCTGAGTCCCTGATGCCGCTGCTTCTGGAGCACTACGCGGCCATCGCTTTCGAGGACCAGGATGAATGCCTCGACGTCCGCCCCGAAGACATCCCCGCCTGATCAGGGTTGCTGCTCGACGTAGGTCTTTAATCCTCCCTTCGGCATTTGTGCGCTTCTTCCTAAGCCCTTCACCATGAAGGCACTGAACGATACAATTCTGCGGAATTGTCCTGACTATTCCCCATCTCGCTGAGGCTTGCGCAACGTGAGGCTTGGGAACAGACTTCATCCATGCACTCCCCTGGCCGACGCCTTCTTCCGCTGCTCGTCTCCCTGTTCCTGGTCTCCGCCGCACACGCCGAGACACTCAACGTCCTGTTCATCGGAAACAGCTACACCGCACGCCACAATCTATCAGAGGTCGTGAAGTCCATGGCGGAGGCGGGCAACCCGGGCCTGATCATGAATGTCTCCACCGTGATCTATGGAGGCCGCCGACTCGTTGCTCATTGGCGCTACCACACACAGAACTACGTCCGGATCCAGAGCCTGACCCGCGAGCAGGAGGAGGCATCGATTCGCGACCTGGAATCCATCATCAAAGCTGAACCGGACAACAAATATGCCAAGGGCGCCCTCAGCAAGCACAAGGGACTGGTCGGGAACATCGACAAGGAACGGCGCAAATGGGACATCGTCGTCCTACAGTCCTACCGCGACGACCTGGAGGGGGATGATTCGCTCTACGCTCAGTATGCACCGAAGTTCGCCGAGGAGATTCACAAGATCGGAGCAAAGGTAGTCCTCTACGAAACGACACCCAACACACAGAATGCGAAACCGCTCAAGGAGTCTCCAGACAAGGAACCCATCCTGGAGAAAGCCAAATCCATTGCGAGGCTCGCTGACAAGGTCGACGCCGTCGTGGCCCCCATGTCGCTGGCAGCATGGCACTGCCAGAACGAACGCCCCGATCTCACCCTGCGCTTCATCAACGACGCCCATCTCAACCAGACGCTCGCCTACATGACCGCCTGCTCGATCTACGCCGCCATCTTTGAGAAGAGCCCCGTCGGACTTCCCATCGATTCAGTAACCGATATCCGCTACTTCGAGAACAAGCACAAGGACAAGGACCGCGATGGAAACCCGATCAAGAAGGTCTTTTCAAAGAAGGACCAAAAGGATCTGCAACGCCTCGCCTGGAAGGCCCATCAGGAATTCAAGTCACTCAGAAAATGAAGGGCTTGATTGCTTCATTGGGGTTGCTGCTATGCACGCCATCTATCTGGTCTCAGGACTTTGAGAAGCTGAAATCCGATCTCGATGGGTTCCTTCAGAGCGAGCAGATCACTGGCGCCCAGGTGGTGATTCGTGAGAATGGGCATACGGTCTTTTCCCGCGAAATGGGAACCATCGCCGTCCAGTCAAAAGAACCGGTAACTCCTGAAACCCTGTTCCTGATCGCCTCCTGCTCCAAACCATTCGCCTCGGCAATCACACTCAGCCTGTTGAGCGAATCGGATTTCCAGATGGAATTGGATTCTCCCATTTCAAAATGGCTGCCCGAATACTCGAATCCGCGAATTCGAATTGGAAAAGCAGCAAAGCGTTCTCCAAACATCGGTGAACTACTCGGTCACCAGGCAGGCATCTACAGCCAACGATTCCGCATGACCCGCGCACAAACACGTTGGATCCGGAACTTCGACCACACCTTGAAGGAAGCTACCGAAGGGATAAGCCGCTCCCCTCTGATTTTTGAACCAGGAACCGACTACGCCTACAGCGGAGCGGGCTACTGCGTCTTGGGAAGAGTTTGTGAAGTCGCCACGGAGAAGGACATTGAAACGCTTCTTCAGGAAAAGGTCTGTAAACCATTGGGGCTTGAACACACCACCTACTTCCCTGCCCGGTCGTTCTCCAACGATCAGATCGCAACCGGCTTCAATCCCAAGTCGGCACCTCACACGCTAGGGCCCAAACATAAATTTGCATTGGTCGGAGGAAGCCTCTACTCGAACGCCAGTGACATGGCGCTGTTTGCCGAAGCCTTGTTCAAAACGATTCATCAGCAGTCGGGCAAGCCCCCTCTACCGATCTCGTCCGGTCTCGCTGCAAAGCTGACTGAGCCTGCTTCCGAAAAGCAGAAATACGGACTCGGTTGGAGCGTGCAAAAGAAGGACGGCCTGCACCGACTCAGCCACTCCGGATCCCTCCAATCCTATCGGGCCTGGATCGCCATCGATCTCAAGACGGGACGTTCCATTGCCGCATGTTGGACGCTGGCAAAAACAGGAAGGAACGTGCCGGTGATCCCGCTGCTGCAGAAACAGTTCAAATGAGATATCAGAGCATCCAGATGGGTTCGAAGCTGAGAATCGCGATCCCAAGACTGTTGCATTCCTTCCCCGAAAGCGGGAAGAAGCCCCGCACTCCAGAACCTGTCGGAGCTGTTGAGCCCATCTACTTCCTGATCAACACGACCCAGTCCTCACCGGATTCGGTGGGAGCCTTTCCGATGCTGACCTTCTTGCCGGCCTGGACTGTCTTGATGGTCCCATCGAGCAAGGCGCCACCAATCCTTGGGTTATACCATTTCACTGTCAGGCTTCCCTTGGCGTCTGATAGATCAACGTCCGTGGTTCCTCCTTCCGCCAGATAGACCAAGTAGGCATTCCCCTTGTCCGCAAGGCAGTAACGGGTGTTGTCCTTGGGATCGGCACCGACCAGTTCATCGGCTGGTTCGGTCTTCCAGAACGCCACGTGATCACGGAAAAAATCCAAAGCATGGCGACAGCAATCCCAGCTTTGGTCACGGCTTCTCCAGTCCTCGCAGACCAGGTCATTCTCCTCGAGCTTGTATCCGAAGTAATACTCGTTGCCGGCACCACCTCCCATCAGCGTTCCCCAAAGCGTCAGCTTCCGCACCCCATGCTGGTCATGGATCTTCTTGCCATCCTTGTCGAATCCCTTGAACCCGCGGTAACCGAGGTCGGGAACCTGGGCATGAGCGGCACTGCCGGATTCATCAAACGCCACGATCCAGGGCTTTCCCGCCGTCGTCGAAGCACGCACCCACTTCACGGTCTGCCAGTGGGTGTCCTTGAGGGCACTGTTCTGGATCGACAACCCGGTCAGCCTTGATTTGTTCCCAAGCAGCGGGTTGTAGACCTTGTCCTGATCGCCCGGGAACGTGTGAAGCACGATGTTGTGTCCGTAGGGATCGACATCCGCGATGTAATTGATCATGTCCTGCTGCTCCTCATGCGACTGGGTGTTTTCCTCGCCGAGGTTCCAGTTGAGAGCCAAGGCATGGCCGAAGCGGGCAATGATCTCGCGAAGGTACAGCTTTCGCTCCGGCCCCAGCTTGCCTCCATCAAGGGAGGTGGGAACCTTGCCGGGTCCGTCGTTCTTTCCCCGGCGGTCGTCATCGTTCTCCGTCTCCTGAAGCTTGAAGTGAAGGTAGAGCCCCTTGAGCGTCGCGTGATCAAACACGATTCCCCACTGATCCAGCTTGGAGCAGTCGTAGTGCATCTTGTCGTCCCGCTCGACAAAGGGCCAGACGTTGTCGCCATCCCCCCCGGCATTGTAGGTAAGGAAGGAGAAGACATTGCATCCCTTGCCAGAAAGGTAGTTCAGCGCACCAATCATTCCCTTGCCCTTGCCATCCTTCCAGGTCGGGTCTCCCTTCCTCCAATCCTGGATGTGGGGTCCCCAGGTCTTCAATGGCACTTTGCCGGGTTTGCCTGCGATCGTGTTGTCGAAGTCTTTGTAGCCAAGGAAGGTCTCGGGCGCATCCGCACCCGCCTTGAGGAAGTAGTCCCCGGACCCGGCGAAGCGAAGATATCGCTCCCCCACATACTGGAGTCGCCCCTTGCCGCGGAGATCGCGGCCGGACTTGTCCGTCTTGGCCACGGTGAAACTTCCCTTGGCACCACTGAAACCCGTCCTGGTCACCCCAGCCGCCACAGGGCTCAAGGCCACTTCCCTGCCGTGGGTGAACGAGACCTCGTAGTCCCATTTCCCGGCCTTGTCCGGCGACACATGGGCGCGCCAGATCGTGCCTGAATTCGCTGACGTATTGGCGGCTTCACCATCGGCAGCAAAATACCCGGGCACCCTATAGGAAGGAGAACCCGACTCATGCGTGAAGGTTACCGTCATCCGGTAGTCGGTGAAGGGATTCGGCTGGTTGTCATTCTCATGCGCATAGGGACCTGAAAGATCGAGGGTCACCTTGTGCCATTGCTTGAGCTCCCCGTGGATGGTAACCGCTCCATCACCATCCGGTTTGCGCGGAAGCACCAGGGGTGGCCCCACCTTCTTCGGTTGTGGCTTGGGAGCGTCCGCCTTGGCTGCCGCCATCAACTTCTGATTGGCCCTGCGGGTCTTTGCATCCGCTGGCTCAAACCTCAGTCCGGCCCATCGCGCGCGGCTGTATTCCTGTCCGTCTGCAGAGGCAATGGTCGAGGACACCGTCACCACATCCCCCTGTCCCAACTCAACGTTCTTCCACGTCTTGTGGAACTTCGCACCCTCTTCAAACATCTCCTTCGCCACAGGAGCCGTGTGTCTTCCAACCTCGGAATCGTTGACCGAAACCGAATACGAGGAACCACCATCGTTCTCACCCACCGCAAGGAGGGTCAGGTCATAGTTCCCGGAGGCAAACGGAAAAGGTGTGGTCGTCGTGGCCGTCTTGCGCTGGTCGGGATTGATCGCAAGCCACTTTCCCTTGTCGATGTAGTAGCCTGTCCCCTGGGTTGGGAAATCGGACGCCTTCATCATCAGGTCAGACGACGCGGCCTGGGTCCTGGCCGTGGCCTTGGCTGCTGTCTGCGGAGCGGCACCGGGATCCGCATAACCAGCCGGCACCGCAAAGGGCCTCGGCGCATTGCCCTTGCTCAAGAGAGACAGTGGTCCCTCGTCTTCAGGGCGCGGGAAGTCTTTGTCGAGGGTCATGAACCACTTGTCGAACTCGAACCCGTCCTCACGCATGGAGAAGAGAATCTCATGTTCACCCGCTTTCTCGATATCCAGATAGATCAGGCCTGGAACACCGCAATGCTGCTCTTCCGTCCGCTGCCGGCTCTCCCATCTCCATGACCTCTTGCCCTCGCACCATTGGAGACGCTGTCCGCTCTCAGGCCACTCTCCGTCGATGCCCACATGAATGCCATTGTCCTCACTCCCCGTGGAATGCGCACGGACCCAGACGTAGTAGCGCCCTGGCTTGTCCACCTGGACCTTGTAATGGAGTACGCCCAGTTTCCCCGGCTCCGGCGAGAAATTCTCGCCCCTGATCAGCTTGTGACCATGGTTGTGACGGGTGTCCGGGAGGATCTCGAGGTAGGCACCACCACTGGCACCCTCGACGTGCGGCCCATCCGCATCCTTGCCCACCCTCGGATGTTCCCTGGCCGTGGTCAAATACCACGCCCGCTTCTCCGTGGCGCTCTGCTTGTAGAAATGCTCCGCCTCAACCGCGATCACACCTCCCTTTCCTGCGAAGACAAGTGATTGGAAAACCAGGGCCACTTCCTGAGCCCGGATCGAATGTCGTCCCAAGACCAAAGCCAGGGCGACCGACAAGCAAACCATCCTTCGATGCATCATAAGATTCTTGATAAACTGGAATGGAATCAACGCCCCTGATTCCGAAATCCATTCGTGCGGACTAGACGGAATCCAGGGAGACATGCAGAGACTACGTGAATCCCGAAAAGCCTGTCTTGTGGAATTCCGGATTATTCTTGTTGCAATCAAGCACGGCGACTTCGCAAGTGCAGCAAAAGGAAGACCCTGACCCATCAGATTTCCATTCCGTGACCAAACGAGGCGTTGATGCGGCAAATCATCGTCGTAATCAGCCTTTTCAAAAGAAAATTCAGGGATTCCTTGAACGAGATTCTGAGTCCTTTAGGCTAAAAGCTCCGGAATTCAGGAGATTCAGAAAAAGGTGCGTTCAATCCGGAACCTCCCCAACGCCCTTTCAATGGTCTGCGTTGACCGCCTTGACGGCCCTCAGCGGACCCAATTCAGGAATGAATCAGAATGCCTCTTAGAATGATACGCTGCCTATTGCCATGACCACTGAACTAGACACCAAGCAGGACTACGGAGAAAACCCCATCGCCGTCCGCAAGACCGACATGTATGTCAACGAATACATCGGCGGCTTTGTCGACAAATGGGATGAACTCATCGACTGGGATCAACGTGCGGACTCCGAAGGACACTTCTTCATCGACATCCTGAAACAGAAGGGAGCCAGGCAAATCCTGGATGTCGCCACGGGAACCGGATTCCACAGCGTCCGCCTCATTGAGGAGGGCTTCGATGTGGTCAGTGCGGACGGGAGCCCCGAGATGCTGGCCAAGGCGTTTGAGAATGGCAGGAGACGGGGCCACATCCTGCGGACCGTCCAGGCGGACTGGCGCTGGCTGAACCGTGACGTGTCAGGCCGTTTCGACGCCGTCATCTGTCTCGGAAACTCCTTCACCCACCTCTTCTCCGAGCGCGACCGCCGCAAGGCCCTTGCCGAGTTCTACGCCGCCTTGCGTCACGACGGCATCCTCATCCTCGATCAACGCAACTACGACATGATCATGGACGAGGGATTCAAGTCGAAGCACGAATTCTACTACTGCGGCGACAAGGTGAAGGCGGAGCCGGAACACGTTGATGAAGGCCTCGCACGCTTCCGCTACGAGTTCCCCGACGGCGGGGTCTACAACCTCAACATGTTCCCGCTCCGAAAGGCCTATACCATCGGTTTGATGAAGGAGGTCGGATTTCCAACCGTGGAGACCTTCGGCGACTTCCAGGAAACCTATCACCATGACGATCCGGATTTCTTCGTTCATGTCGCCCACAAGAAGTATCCCGACGAGATCAAGAAGCAGAAGGAGGGAAAATGAGCCAGGTCGTCAAGCGAACGGAGGATTACTACGACAGCAAGGACGCCGACGAATTCTACTTCCACATCTGGGGTGGAGAGGACATCCATGTCGGACTCTACAAGCAGGACAGTCAGGACATCGTCACCGCCAGCCGGCGCACGGTGGAGCGCATGGCCGAGAAGCTGGAGGGACTGCCCGGGAACACGCGGGTACTCGACATCGGTGCCGGCTACGGTGGTGCAGCACGCTACCTCGCCAAGGAGTTCGGCTGGCAGGTCACCTGCCTGAACCTCAGCACCGTGCAGAACGATCGAAACCGCGGAATGACCGCGGAACAGGGGCTGGCAGGATTGATCGAGGTCGTGGACGGAAACTTCGAAAACCTTCCCTTCGATCAGGACAGCTTTGATGTGGTCTGGTCCCAGGACGCCATCCTTCACAGCGGCGACCGCTTCAAGGTCTTCCAGGAGGTGGACCGTGTTCTCAGGCCGGGTGGTCATTTTCTCTTTACCGACCCCATGCAGAAGGAGGATGCCGATCCCGATGCCCTGGCACCCGTCCTCGCACGAATCCATCTTGATACCATGGGCTCCATCGAGGACTACAACGTCTTCGCCACCCAACTGGGATGGGACCAGCTCGAGATCGTCCGCAAGGATCATCAGCTGATCCGTCACTATTCCGCCGTCCTCAGGAACCTGGAAAGCCGGCAGGAGGACCTGAAGCAGAAAATCAGCGAGACCTACATCACCAACATGATGCAGGGCCTGCGTCGATGGATCGATGCAGGAAAGACCGGCCAACTGGCCTGGGGCATCCTTCACTACCGCAAGGTTGAAGCCGATTGATGGAGGAGCCTTCATCATCTGAGGATTCCAGAAGACATTCCTTCCCGAGGGGAACCGTTACAGACTATCACCCAGTGGTCTTCCGGACCTCTGCGGTCCTGATTATTCTCTTTGTGATCCTGTCCCTGCTCTTCCGGGACCAGGCCCTCTCCCTCTTCGTCTCGGTCAAGGACGCGATCACCGGATACGGAGGATGGTTCTTCATCCTGTCCGTCAATGTCTTCCTCGTGCTCTGCATCTACCTGATCTTCTCCGAAAGGGGACGGATCAGGCTTGGTGGAGAGGACGCCAAACCGGATTTCAACTACCTGACCTGGCTGGCCATGCTCTTCAGCGCGGGCATGGGAATCGGACTGGTCTTCTGGTCGATAGCAGAACCTGTCTATCATTTTGCATCGCCCCCCATCGAAGGCGTCGAGCCGGAAGGCGAAAGGGCCGCAGCTCTTGCGATGACCGCGACCTATTTCCACTGGGGACTGCATGCCTGGGGAATCTACGCCCTCATGGGGCTCTCCCTCGCATACTTTTCCTACAACCGCGGACTTCCCCTGACCATCAGGTCCACCCTCCACCCCTTGCTTGGAGACAAGACGGACGGGCCATGGGGAAACATCGTCGACATCCTTGCCAGCATCGCGACGCTCTTCGGCGTCGCGACATCCCTGGGCTTCGGAGTGCAGCAGGTCAACGCCGGGCTCTCCTATGCACTGGACGTCCCGAAGACAGCCCTCGTCCAGGTGCTGCTGATTGCAGGCATCACACTGATCGCCACGATCAGCGTCGTCACGGGAGTCGAGACAGGCATCCGCCGACTGAGCGAGGCCAACATGGTCATGGCCTTTGCCCTGCTTCTCTTTGTTTTCATCGCCGGTCCGACCGCACACCTTGCCTCAAGCCTTCTCTCCAATACCTGGAATTACCTGACCGGACTGCTTGCCTTCTCCGCCTGGCTTCCCGGATCCCCGGAGAGGGGATGGCGTGAAGGTTGGACCGTGTTCTATTGGGCATGGTGGATCGCCTGGTCCCCTTTCGTCGGCATGTTCATCGCCCGAATTTCCCGTGGACGAACACTCAGGAGTTTCACCATCGGTGTGTTGCTGGTGCCGACGGTCCTCACCTTCATCTGGTTGAGCATCTTTGGAAATGCAGCCCTCTTCGAGTCCCTTCACGGAAAGGGACATGTCGTGGATGCGGTCAATGACGACATGGCCACCGCCCTCTTCGCCCTGCTCGATCAGTTCCCCCTCTCCCAGGTCACTTCCCTTCTCAGCCTGGCCGTGATCATCCTCTTCTTCGTCACCTCCTCCGACAGCGGGTCCCTCGTCATCGACATCATCACCAGCGGAGGCCACACCGATCCGCCAGTGCGACAACGTGTCTTCTGGGCAACCATGGAAGGCCTGGTGGCGGCCGTGTTGCTGGTCGTCGGCGGAGACAAGGCCCTCGAGGCCCTTCAGACCGCCTCAGTGGCAACCGGGCTCCCCTTTGCCCTCGTGATCCTCTTCGTCGCCTACAGCCTGATCCGGCAGACTGGAAGAATGGAAGCACCGTCTTCCGGCAGCTCAGCCTGATCCATCGGGTCATTCTCATTGCCCTTTCAACCTCGTGACGGAACACTTCCGGGGAATCCCGTTGAGCCCATGATCCCAAGAATTGTCTCCATCTTGTCCCTGCTCGTCGTTCTGAATGCGACTGCCTCCGACCGTCCCAACATCGTCTGGATCAACTGTGAGGATCTGGACGAAACCCTTGGATGCTACGGCGACAACTGGGCCATCACACCGAACCTCGATGCCCTCGCCAAGGATGGTATCCTTTACCGGAACGCCTTTGCCAATGCCCCCATCTGTGCCCCGGCAAGGAATTGCCTGATCACCGGCATGTATCCCACCTCGCTGGGAGGACAGCACCTTCGATGTGAGATCGAGCTGCCTCCCGGTGTCGAACCCTTTCCCAATCACCTCAAGCGCGCCGGATACTTTGTCAGCAACTGGGCAAAGACGGACTACAACTTCAAGCCAGACGGTATCTACGACTACTGGAAGAAGGACATGGCCCCGTGGCGCCAGCGCAAGGACAAGGGCCAACCCTTCTTCAGCTTCTTTGTCTTCGGCACCACCCATGAGGGACCGGGCAATTTCAGGGATCGCTACGAGAGTGCGGTTGAGGGCATGTCCACTTCCAAGCTGCATGATCCCGACGAGGCAAAGGTTCCACCCTACTTCCCCAACACACCGAAGATGCGAGAACTCTGGGCCCGCTACTACGACCTCGTCTCCGCCAT
>CAZKNW010000082.1:0-11211 GCA_964554035.1 uncultured Verrucomicrobiota bacterium | reverse complement strand
CCCTCTTGAGCACCTCAGCCCTGGGCAATGACTTCAAATCACAACGGCGCTACATCGAGGGTTCGGTGCTATGGCAGATCAATGGACTTTCCCATCTGGAAAATGTCGAACAGAGGGACCAGAACAGAAACTTTCTCCGTGGTCTGTCCGTGATTGCGAGTCGAAGCGACGGTTCAGGAGGAACGATCGAAATCGAGATGAACAACACGTTGGACGAAACCAAGAACATCTCCTTCTGGCATGAGGGCCTGGACGCCGACGGCCCGTGGGCATTCAGCATCAAACCCCTCGATGACACCTTTGACTATGGCGTGGTCATGGTCACCAAACACGCGGGCGACTCAAATGGAATCGATGTCTCCAACATTGAAACACGCCTGAGTTCCAACAAGTTCTATGTGCATCTCATCGTGACCCGCGGCCCCGTCTCAGGACGCGTCACCAGTGGAGGTCAGGGTATTCCAGGCGTGGAAGTGGTTGAGAGCAGCGTGGGACGCACCACCACCACGGATATGAACGGCTACTATGTTCTCGAGAACCTCCTGACCGCGGACGAACCTGTCGTCTCGATATCGAAGGGAACGGGAGAAAGGGAATACGAATTCCGCAGCGGGTTCTTTTCAAAGCCCGTGGTCTCGAGCGGCGTCGTGGCTGCAGGCAAGAGCATCATCAACTTCACCGTGGCCAAGGCCCCGATCGAGGGACTGACATTCATTGGGGGCAACCCATTGCCTGACGTCGCTGTCAGGCTGGAGAACGCTTCTCGAGAGCTCGTGGAGACAACAACCTCCGACGCCAGCGGCCAGTTCATCTTCTCAAAGGTTTCGGCATCAGGTTCCTATTTTGTGGTCCCTCAACTGGAAGGTTACACATTCAATCCCTCCAAGGAAAACGACGTGATTGCCGGTCAGGGGCCGGAGATCACCTTTGCAAACGCACAAAGGGAGCTGAAGTTCGGTGCCACAAAGGGTAGAATACGGGGGCACATTACTTCAGGTTCGACCGAAATCAGTGGAATCAGGGTGGAAATCTACAAGGGTGGCCAATTCCAGGAATTCACCACAACGGATCAGGACGGAAACTACCAGACCACTGACCTACCTGCGAACACCCCAGGTGATGCGTCAGCCCTCGAACTCTACACCGTCAAACCCGTTGCCGCAGGAGTCACCTTTGATCCGCAATTCGTCGAAATGGTCACGGCAGGTACGTCCGGAATCGACTTTGCGGCCAAGTATGCCCTCTCAGGAGAAGTGAGGACAATTGCAGCCAGCACCGGAGGAGAAAAGGCTCCGATATCCGGAGTGGCCATCTCTCTTTTCTCGGATGCCGCAAGAACCATGCAACTGGCTTCAACCTCCACTGACGGCGCAGGCTACTATGAGTTGCCTCCGCTCACCGTTGGAACCTACTACCTCTCCGCCAGCGACAGCCGCTACCTATTTCGAAAGAATGACACGACAGAGGTTCAACCCCTGGACCTGGCCGTGGTCATCACCCACGACACCGTGCCGAACACAAGAAACTTCACAGCCTACAGTCAGATTGAAGGACGAACGACCTTCGCAGGCCAGTCCGTTGGGGGCGTAACCGTCTCCGTATCGATCGGCGCAATCCTGAGCCCGGGGCAGACACTGGATTGGACTCCTGACGCGGGTGTCTTCGGTAATGCGATTCCTGCTTTTTCCGTGGTTGCCATTGATCAGGACCTGGCCATCTCCTCGCCTCCGGTCCAGGTGACGATCAACGTGTCGCAAGCGCCTCCCTCACTTTCAATCAGGAGTATTGATGCGACCCTTGCCGAGGGTGACGCGGGACAGACGCCATTCCTGTTCGAGGTAGCAAGGGAAGGTGACACCTCCGGGGAAACCACCGTGGGATTCACCGTGACCGGAAAGGCTCCCAACCCTGCTGAACCAGCGGACTTCGCAGGTGGAGCGTTCCCCACGGGCACCCTGACATTCCCCCCATCCTCAATCTCTCAGTCGCTGACAATCCTCATCGAGGGGGACCTGCAACCCGAGTTCACAGAACAATTCGAGGTGCTGCTTTCCTCCCCTTCCGGAAGCGCCATCATCGTCCAGGCGACCGCGACAGGAATCATCATCGAGGACGACACACCGGGAGCCACCATCATCATTGCAGATAGAGGCCCTCCCGTCTTCAACGGGGCCATCCACCGACTAGGCACCGTCCCTCCCAATCAATTCCCCATCACGACCGAACTGGTGGACCCTTACGACGTGGCTCTGGACCATGCCGGGAACTACATCGTGATCGACTACGAGACCATTCGTTCGTCGAAGGGACGAGGGACCCAGGGGCTTTACCGGGTGGCCCCATCCACAATGAGTGTCCAGCTCCTCTCAACGGGAGGCGATTTCGTTGTGCCGATTGGCGTCGTCGTGGAGGAGGATGGCCGCATCCTCGTCCTTGATCAGGATGCCTACAACCTGTCAGGGGCGGTCTTTCGGATCGACCCCTCGGGCCCTCTTCCAACCGGCCAGACGACGCTCGCCCGAGGTGGAGTCCCGGGTGCACACCTGTTCTATCCTGTTGGAATCGGAGTTTCTCCACCTGGAGCACCGAACGAAGGCGACATCTTCGTCTGCGACATCGGAAACTCACTCGGGCAGACTTCAAAGCGGGACAATCCCCCTCGCAAGATCATCCGAATTGACCCCGTTTCCGGCAGTCAGAGCGTGGTCTTGGAAGACCGGCTTTCCTCGCCCGATTCCCAGCTAAGCTATCCGGTAGGAATCGATGTGGACCGAAGGACCGGAAATCTCTTCGTGGCGGATGCCTACACGAGAAAGGTCGTGGAGATCACGCCGACCGGCGAACTGTCCGTCGTGGCCAACGACCCACGATTCATCCAGCCCACCCATCTTGCTGTCGATCAGGAGACAGGCCACCTCTACGTGAGCGACGCCATCAGCAGGGCGGGCATTGGACAACGGCGGGTCTACCGGATCGACCCCAACGCCCCTCCCGAGTTCAACACCACCATCGTGGCACTCGACGGATTCCTTGAGGAACCTCGGGGGCTGACCATCGTCCCTTGATTCGAATCCCATGCCGATGCGTCACACAATAACGGATTCCAGGGAAGACACCTGCCGTAGCACGGTCAGAGGGTTGCCAGGCCTTGTCCATTGGCTGTCGATGTGGCTCACATTGACCCTCCTTCCGGTCAGCCACGCCGATCTCGTCACAATGGGAGACAACACCCACGGCCAGACCTCCCCACCCTCCACGCTGCTTTCAAGGACATCGGACATCTTGGCCGTCCACGCCGGACGGGATCACAGCTCGGTGCTGCTGTCGGATGGCAGCGTTGCTTCGTGGGGCTATGCCGGAGACGGTCGAACGAGCCCTCCAGCCGATCTCAACGACGCAGTCACATTGGACGCGGGCACCTTTCATACGCTTGCATTGCGACGGGACGGCACCGTTACCGGGTGGGGATTCAATGGTGCGGGAATGCTCGATATCCCAGAAGATCTGACCAACGTCGTTGCCGTCGCCGCGGGAGGATTTCACAGCCTTGCCCTTCGGGGGGATGGGATCGTTGTCGGATGGGGCTTCGACGGAAACAATCGCACCAAGGCGCCAGCAAGCTTGACCGATGTCATCAAGATCGATGCCGGACGAGACCACAGCATCGCCCTGAAGAGTGACGGATCAGTCGTCGCCTGGGGAGTCAACAACGACGAACAGGCCACCGTACCAGAGGGACTTATGGGCGTCGTCTCGATCGCATCGGGAGAATTCCACAACCTCGCCCTCAGGAGCGATGGCAGTGTCGTGGCATGGGGGCGCAATGTGAGTGGCCAAAGCAGCGTCCCACCAGGGCTCACCGATGTCGTTGCGATCTCAGCCGGAGGCTACCACAGCCTTGCCCTGCGCGCTGACGGAACGATCGCGGCCTGGGGAGACAACTCGTCCGGACAACTGGGTGTCGCCAACGTCACCGCAGCTCGTGCGATCTCCGCGGGCGGCCTGCACAGCTTGGTGGTCACAGGGCGTAATGTGGTTTTCACGAGCCAGCCCAAAAGCCACTCGGTCATTGCCGGCAAGGATGTCGTTTTCTCCGTGGTCACAGAAGGTGCAACCGACCCTTCCTACCAATGGCAAAGAAACGGGATCGATCTTCCCGGAGCCAACTCGTCGGAGCTTCTCGTTTCCAACGCCACGGCAGGTTCCGCCGGACTCTACAGCGTCATCGTCCATACACCGGACGGCTGGGCTCGCAGCGCTGAGGCGGTCCTGATCGTCAGGAGCCTGCATCAACTGGAACCAATTGAATTCCTTTCGTCCTCTTCCATTCGAATTTCATTTGGAGATCGTCACGGGGTACCGCTGGCCATCGAGGATCTTGAACGCTATCAACTTCAATCCACCCCGGACTTCATCAACTGGTCGGTTCGTGATGAGGAACTTCAACTTCACGAAGGGCGGATACGTCTCGACCTTACGATCGACCCAAACCACACACAGGAGTTCTTCCGGGTTGTCGAACGCTAGAACCCATTTCATAAATGTTAGCCAATCGCGCGAGGTTGATTTTGGTTCCTGAGAAGGCGCGCTGACTGGCGATGATGGGTTCATCACAAAAGGAAGCGCAACGCACTCAGGGGCCAAAATCGGCCTCGCCCTTCGGGTTGAGCCCATTTTTCGCCCTGCCTGCGTTGCTCAGTCGGCAGGTGTGAACCCACACACTTTCTTCTTCGTGCCTTGCCAGAAACCAAAAATGGGCTCAACGCGATTGGTTAACATTTATGAGATGGGGTCTAAGGCTCCATGGAAACGCCAGCCTGCCTCCGACTTCCGAGGACCTTCCCCCGGAAAAGGGAACAAAAGACCCTCAGCATCGACGATGGCCAGGTGATGCATTCCTGCCCCATTTTCATTCACGGCCAGATTCCCTTAAAAAGCGGCCAGACTTCCCAAGACAAAACCGGCACTCACACAGACTCTGATGGTGTTCCACCTCCTTGAGCGAAGACCTGAATCCGCGGGCGAATCATCGCATTGCCAGATGGTTTCAAACTGGCATGATTCTGAGCGAGAACCCGCTTTTCAGGAACACCGCATCCATATCATGAAGACCATTCCATCCCTGACCCTCCTGCTGTTTTTCGGTCTCAGCTCACTGCTTTCCGCTGAAGACCATCCATGGGAGTTCCGACGCCTGCATTCCACCTTTTACGCGGAAGGCGCCACCTTTGGTGACGTGGATGGCGATGGCGTTGGCGACCTGGTCTACGGACCTCACTGGTTCCCCGGCCCCGACTTCAACCAGAAGCACGAGTTCTACAAGCCGGTCGAATTTCCCATCACCCGCTACTCCGACAACTTCTTTGTCTTTGTGCATGACATCACAGGCGACAAGAAGAACGACATCCTGGTCTATGGGTTCCCCGGCCAGGAGGCACGCCTCTATGTGAATCCTGGCAATACCAGACGCGATACGGCTTGGCCCATGCACATCGTGGCCGACAAGGTGGGGCAGGAATCCCTCTTCTTCACCGATATCGTTCCCGGCGGTCTGCCTGAAATCGTCTGTTCGAGGGACACCTACTACGGCTACTACGAGGCCGGATCCGATCCCACCAAGCCATGGAAGTGGAATGCTGTTTCCGTCAAGGGCGTCACGCATGTCCGGTTCGGTCACGGCATGGGAGTTGGCGACCTGAATGGAGATGGGCGCTTGGACATCATCGACAAGATGTCGTGGTGGGAACATCCGGCCGATCCCGGCAAAGCCACCTGGACCCAACACCGCTGGGTCTCGACTCCCTACGCCGGTGGTGCCCATATCCTCGTCAACGACTTCGATGGTGACGGCGATGCCGACATTGTGACTTCACTTGCCGCACATGGACACGGCCTTGCCTGGTTCGAGCAGGTGAAGCCCGGCAGCTTTGCAAGGCACAACCTGATGGGCGCCACCTCCACCGAGAGTCCCTATGGCATCTGCTTCAGTCAGCTTCACGCATTGGCCATGGCGGACATCGACGGCGACGGACTGCAGGACTTTGTGACCGGCAAACGATGGAAGGCCCACAATGGAAAGGACGTCGGCTCGCATGAACCCGCCGTCGTCTACTGGTTCCAGTGCAAACGGACCAAGGATGGCGTCGATTGGGTGCCCCACCAGATACACGACAACTCAGGCGTCGGCGTGGTCGTCACCGTAGCCGACATCAATGGCGACGGGCGGATGGACGTCATCAGCGGCAACAAGATGGGACTCGCCTTCCACATCCAGAAGAAGGGAGTGACCGCCAATGCCGAGGAATCGTGGAAGGTTCCAGGTGGACGTCCACAGGACAAGTATGGCGCCGGCCTCAGCGCCGAGGAAGCCACCCGGCGGATGGAGGCTCCCAAGGGCTTTGAAGTCGATCTGATCACGTCCGAGCCCGGATTGGTACAACCCATCGCGATGACCTTTGATGCACGCGGACGCATCTGGGTGATTGAGGGACTTACTTATCCGCAACGGGCCCCCGAAGGTGAAGGCAAGGATCGGATCCTGATCCTTGAAGATGCCGATGGGAATGGTTCCTTTGAAACACGCAAGGTCTTCGCAGAGAACATCAATCTCGCCAGCGGCATCGAGGTGGGATTCGGCGGAGTCTGGGTCGGCGCCGCGCCCTATCTGCTTTTCATCCCTGACAAGAATCAGGACGACAAACCCGACAGTGATCCGCAGATCCTGCTCGATGGCTGGGGATACCAGGACACCCATGAAACCCTGAACGCCTTCACCTGGGGGCCGGACGGCTGGCTCTATGGCTGCCAGGGCGTCTTCACCCATTCCAAGGTGGGCAAACCCGGTGCGCGTGACAGCGAACGCACTCCGCTCAATGCCTGTGTCTGGCGCTACCACCCGACGCGCCATGAGTTCGAGGTCTTCGCCCACGGGACAAGCAATCCCTGGGGAGTCGACTTCAATGAGAACGGTGACTTTTTTGTCAGTGCCTGCGTGATTCCCCACTTCTTCCACATCATCCAGGGAGGACGCTACATCCGCCAAGCAGGACAGCACTTCAACAAGCACACCTACACGGAAATCAACACCATAGCCGACCACGCCCATTACACGGGTGCCATCCGTGACCATGCCTTCTGGGGAGCCAACAAGGCGGCCCGCCCGGCAGCACCGATGGACACCTCAGCCCTTGGCGGCGGCCATGCCCATTGCGGTCTGGCCATCTACCAGGCGGACGAATTTCCCGCGTCCTTCAAGGGAGACGCCCTCTTTCACAACCTGCATGGACACCGTATCGTCCGTGAGGAACTCGAACCCAACGGCTCGGGCTACACGGCCCGTCACCGCCCCGACTTCGTCCTAGCCAACAACCACGACTACATCGGTGTGGGGATCATGCAGGGACCGGATGGCGCGGTTTACTACTCGGACTGGGTGGATCCCCAGACCTGCCATCATCGTGACGCCAACATCTGGGACCGCACCAACGGACGCATCTACCGCGTGCGCTACGGCGACGCCAAACCCTACAGCTTCAACCTCTGGAAGGAATCCAACGCGCAGCTGGTCCAGCGCCTGGCCAGCCCCAATGCCTTCTTCGCCCGCCAGGCCCAGCGCGTCCTTCAGGAAAGGGCCGTCGACGGCAAGGTGCGGATGAGCATCAAGAAGGACCTGGTTGCCTTCATGAAGAACACGCAGGGAAATGACACGGCACAACTCCGCGCACTCTGGACGCTCCACGCCACGGGTGGAGCCACCGACACGGAACTGGTCAAACACCTCGAAAGTTCGAACCCGCACCATCGTGGTTGGGCGATTCAATTCCTGGCTGAATCCGAACAAGCTCTCTCGCCGGAAGTGTTGAAGGCCGTGGAACAGCTCGCTGCGACCGAAGCTGACTTCGTGACCCGTCGTTACCTGATCTCCATGCTTCAGCGTCTTCCGATCAATCAGCGCTGGGACCTCGCTGCGAGCCTTATCCAGGATCCGATCAGCACCACCGACCAGAATCTCACCCACCTCGCCTGGTATGCCATCGAGCCCATGGTGGAGGCGGATCCCGGGCGTGCGATAGCCATGGCTGAAAAATCCCCATGGCCGCAGCTCAAGGACTTTGTCCTACGTCGCGCCACCGTACTGGAGAAGGGACGTTCCGTCCTGATGACCTCCATGGCCAAGGCCAGGAACGCCGCGGAATTCGTCAAGAGCGCCAACCAATTGATCGGCGCCCTCAACAACCTGCCACCTGTTGCCCGCCCCGACGGATGGGAAGAGGCCAAGAAGATGGGACTCTCACTGGCCGGCAAGAACAAGGGCGTCCAGGATGCGATCAATCAACTCGGAGCGCACTTCGGCGATCCCGATTCATTCCCCTACTGGCGCAGTGTGGCGTCTGACCGCAAGAAGTCTCCCGCTGAAAGAAGCAAAGCCCTCGCCCTGCTCAAGACCGGAAAGGATCCCAAGCTGGGAGAACTGGCGGCCTCCCTCGTCGATCAACGCGCTGTTGGAAAGGCCGCGATTGATGCCCTGAGGGGTTTCCCTGGAAAGGAAACCGCAGAGGTGCTTGTTCCCAGACTTCCCAAATTCCCCGCCCAGCTTCGCACGGATGCCATCAATCTCCTGGCAACCCGCCCTGACATGGCCAAGGTGCTCCTGAAGGCGGTCGATCAAAAGGAGGTCCCTGCGTCACTGATCTCGCCCGTACTGCTCGACCAGTTCGAGCGTTTCAAGGACAAGGAGATTTCCGGGCTGATCAACAAGCATTGGACGCGCGGTGGCGACAGCGTGGACATCAGGCAGCTTGCACGGCAAATCAACCAGTGGAAGAAGAAGCTGGGTCCCGACGTCATGGCCAAGGCGAACGCCTCACGCGGCAGGGAGACCTATCAGATGATCTGCGGCAACTGCCATCAACTCTTTGGAGAAGGAGTGGCACTGGGTCCTGACCTGACCGGATCCAACCGGGCCGACCTGGGATACATACTTGAAAACGTCCTCGCGCCCAGCGCGGTGGTCGGCAAGGACTACATGGTAACCGCATTCACGATGAAGGATGAATCCGTGGTGAGCGGTATGGTGAAGAGCGAGGGGGACACCCATGCCGAGGTTGCCATGCCAGGAGGAACGACCACACAGGTGAAGCTTTCCGATGTCGCCAGGCGCGAACAGATGACCCTGTCCCTGATGCCGGCCGGAGTCTTCGAGGCCCTGCCCATCAACCAGGTGGCCGACCTGGTGAAATACCTGGCCAGTCCAACCCAGGTGCCCCTACCTGGCAAGGCCGTCAAGGGCCTCGCAAACCAACCCGTGCCTCCTCCTGCCAAGGGCACCATCCGCCTGGAGGGAGAGAAACTCGCCGCCTCCGCCAAGGTCAATGCCGGCAGTGCCCGGCCCCAGGCAATGGGAGGCTTCGGCATGGGATGGTCGGGAAAGAGCCAGCTGTGGTGGACAGGAGCCCGACCCGGCGACCGCATGAACCTGGAGCTTCAAAAACTCCCTCAAGGCACTTACGACCTCGTGATTTACACCACGACAGCCAAGGATTATGGCACGATCAGCGTCAGCGTGAATGGGAAGACGCTTGGCGCCGACCTCTTCAGCCTTTCGGTCGAGCCAGGCCAGCCGATTTCATTCTCCCATGTTTCGGTCAACCAGGATGGAAAAGTCGGAATCCAGATCGAAATCACAGGCACTCATCCGGAATCCACGCCGCGCTACATGGTCGGTATCGATCGCATCGAACTGATCCCCACAACCTTGGAGGCGAAGTCTGCAAATTAGTGTCCATCAGCATCTTTTAAACACGAAACCCTGCATTTTGCCGTTGGACCTCCTTCTCGAAAGTCGTTAAGAATACTACTGCGAGCCAGCTTTCCGCCACTTTGGCCGACAAGCGCCGAAACGAACCAGATGAGCGGCCCATTCCCCCCCGATGAGGCAGCCCGACTCGAAGCACTTGAACGCTACGACATCCTGGATACACCTCCTGAAGAGGCGTATGATGAGTTGACCCAACTCGTTGCAGGGATCTGCGATGTCCCCATCGCGGTCATCTCCCTGGTAGACAAGGATCGTCAGTGGTTCAAATCCAAGGTCGGGATCGAAGCCCAGGAAACACCCCGAGAGGTGGCGTTCTGTGCACATGCCATCCTCGGAAATGAAGTCCTTATTGTCCCGGATACCCAACTGGATGAGCGTTTCGCTTCCAACCCCCTCGTGGTTGGCGATCCCAAGATCAGGTTTTATGCGGGGGCACCCATTGTCACCCACTCCGGCCAGGCGTTGGGCACCCTGTGCGCCATCGATCAAACCCCGAGGGAATTGACGGATGCCCAGCTCAACGCCCTGAGGGTCCTGAGCCACCAGGTCTCCACCCTGCTGGAACTTCGACTCAGGAAATCCCAACTGGACAGCAAGCAGAAGGAGTTTGAAGGCAACGTCCTGTTTCTCAACAGCCTCAAGGAAAACGCTGCTGATGCCATTTACCTGCACGACCTCAAGGGGCAATTCATCGAGGTGAACCAAACCGCCTGCGACCACACCGGCTACACAAGGGAAGAACTTCTCAGCCGCCACGTCTGGGAGATTGTCGCGAACTTCCCTTCCCTGGAGATGATTGAAAAGGCATGGAGTGAAATAAAGGTCGATCACCCCATCACGTTGGAAGGCCGGCACGTCCGGAAGGATGGGTCCACCTTCCCGGTCGAAGTCCGACTGGCCCGCGCCCAAGGAACCCCTGAGGATAGGATCCTGGCCTTCGCGCGGGATGTTTCCGAAAGAAAGGCAGCCGAGCTGGAACGGGCGAAGTTGCTGGAGCTCAAGGAAAACCGGGGAAAGTCCATCGTGGGAATCTCCACTTCCCAAGCGGTGGCAAGTGGAGACCTTGCCACGGTCATGCGGCTGACAACCGAAGCAGCCACAAATCTTCTGGAGATCGCAAGAACAAGCTTTTGGTCGCTGGGAGAAGGCGAGGGAAATTCCCTGGTCTGCAGGCACCTCTTCGACAGGAAAGACGGGCATTCCATCCCAGATTCCATTCTTGAGGAACATCAGTTCCCCAATTTCTTTGCAGCCATCTCCGATGGCCGCGTCATCGAAGCCAGCGATGCCCAGAAGGATCCGCGAACAATGGAGTTCAACGAAGACTTCCTGGTGCCAACAGGCGTCGCATCCATGCTGGAGGCCCCTGTCAGGATCTCGGGAAAAGTCGTGGG
>CAZKNW010000081.1:2866-11235 GCA_964554035.1 uncultured Verrucomicrobiota bacterium | reverse complement strand
CCTCCAATTTCAGGTCGTCGACATCCGTTGAGTCCACCTCGTCGTTCCGGACCTTCAGGAGCTGTCCGTTGCGGGTCCTCGCATAGAGTTCTCCCGAGTCTCCGGCCACCACCTGGACCACATGATACTGGGAGAGGGCAGGGTGGTTCTCGGGATTGATCTCCATCGTCTTCTCGCCATCGAACCGCTGCAGGCCCCCCACCCGTGTTCCCAGCCAGATGTAGCCATCGGTGGTCTGGGTCATCGAGGTGATGTCCTCCTGAAACGGAACATTGCGGAACCGGATCTCGCTGGGCGACTGGGCATGAAGTCCGGACACGACAAGCACCAGGACCACGGCCAGGAAGGCCGTGGCGGCCTTGCGGAATCTGGAATCCATTGAACGCGCCATCAGGTGTTTAAGGGAACATGGAACAGTATTCCATATCGAGCTGGCAAAGCGAATATTCCGGCGCGGGGAAGGTTCACATCATGTGAACGGGATCCACGTCCACCGCCAGATACATGTCCTTCTCAAGCTTCAGGCGGGCAAGGATCCCTGTCAGTCTCCGGCTCAGCTGGACGATCCTGCGGGTCTTCAGGAAGAGGTGGAAACGGTAATAGGTCTCGGCCCTTGCAAGTGGAGCAGGTGCCGGACCGTGTAGGCTGACGTCTCCCTGCCGGATGGCGGCCGCAAGGTCCTGCTCGATGAGTTCGCAGAGATGGTCGCAGGTCAGCTCCACCTTTTCCTCATTGCGTCCGCGAAGGGTGAGGAGAATGGTGTGGCTGAAGGGCGGGTAGTTGAGCTGCTTGCGGAACTCGATCTCCTGTTCGTAGAAGGGCTCATACTCCTGTCGACGCGCATGCTGGATGGCCGGATGAAAGGGCGTGTAGGCCTGGACGATGACCTCACCTTCCACGTCGCCACGCCCAGCCCTGCCCGCCACCTGCGTGATCAACTGGAAGGTCCTTTCCCCGGCGCGGAAATCGGCCTGGTGCAGTGAAAGGTCGGCGTGGATCAGCCCGACCAGGGTGACGTTGGGAAAGTGAAGTCCCTTGGCGATCATCTGGGTGCCCAGGAGGATGTCGATCTTCCCCCGGCGGAAGTCACCCAGGATCCGCTTGTAGTCCTCCTTCTTCTTGAGCGCGTCTGAATCCATCCTCGCGATCCGGGCATGGGGATAGTTCTCCCGAAGCGCCTCCTCCACACGCTGGGTGCCCAGACCGGCATAACGGATGGAGGGGCTTCTGCATTCGGACTCGGGACACACCCTGGGGGCCTCCTGCTGGAAATGACAGATGTGGCAGCGCAGTGCCTGGTCATCACGGTGATAGATGAGTGACACCGAGCAGTTCGGGCATTCCGCGACGTAGCCGCATTCCGGGCACTGCATGGAGGTCGCGTAGCCACGCCGGTTGAGGAAGAGGATGACTTGCTCGGCCCGCTCAAGGCGTTGGAGGATGTCCTCATGCAGCTTCTGGGAGAAGGGTGAGGCACGTCCCTTGCGCTTGCGGGCATCCATCCTCATGTCGACGACGCGGATGAGCGGCATCTTCCGGTTGTCCGCCCGCTTAGGCATCTCGATGAGTTCATACTTGCCGTTCTTCGCATTGAAGAAGCTTTCCATCGAGGGAGTGGCGGAACCGAGCACCGTCACTGCACCTTCCTTCATTCCGCGCACCACGGACACATCACGGGCATGGTAGCGGGGTGCCTCCCCCTGCTTGTAGGAATGCTCGTGTTCCTCATCCACGATGATCAGGCCAAGGGGTTCCATGGGGGCGAAGATGGCGGATCGGGCGCCGATGGCGATGCGGGCCTGGCCGCGACGGATCTTGTGCCACTCATCATGCTTCTCCCCTTGGGAAAGATGGCTGTGCAGCACGGCCACATCCGTCTTCAGGGATCCCTCGCTGAAGCGCGCCTTGAAACGCTCGACAGTCTGGGGGGTCAGGGAGATTTCCGGCACGAGCACGATGGCGCCCTTGCCCTGCATGAGCGTGTGTGCGATGGCCTGAAGATAGACCTCGGTCTTGCCGGAACCGGTGACGCCATTCAGCAGGAAGACCTTCGGGGATCTTCCATCAGCGCCCTTCCTGTCCTGCAGGGCATCCAGTTCTTCGGTGATGGCCTTCAGGCAGGTGGCCTGGTCCTCGTTCAGTTCCAGCGGTTTGGAGGCCACGATCTCCTCGTTCTCGAAGGGATCGCGCTCCATGACCTCACGCTCGATCCGGATCAGTCCGAGTGATTCAAGGCGTCGCAGGGTCTCGGTGGTGGTGCCCAGTTCCTTGAGCAGGGGTTGCAGTAGGATCGAATCCTCTTCGCATTGCTTCAGGTGCACCAGGATCTCCTCCTGACGCCGGGTCATTCGGGGCAGGTTGGAAGGCTCCGGCAGCAGGCGGACACAGAGCTGTTCCTTGAAGCCGCCGGATTCCTTGCGAACCGAATCAGGGAGCACACTCTTGAGTGCGGTTTCCGGTGCGCAGCAATAGTAGTCCGCAATCCAGCGCGACAGCTCGATCACCCGTGGTGTGAGGAGCGAGGGCTGTCCGATGGTCTTGATGATCGGCTTGACGCGTGGGTGGGCCGGTTTCTCCACGAGGGTGGTGACCGTCCCTGTCACCTCACGGTTTCCAAAGGGCACCCGGACACGGCTTCCGATCAGGACCTCCTGCGAAAGCTCTTCCGGGATCGCATAGTCAAACTCCTTGCGCAGTGCGATCTCGAGTGTGACCCGGGCATACATCGGTTGGGGTCGTGCTTCGATGGGGTGTATCAGATGAAGGGCGTCACACCCGGGGCGGGGATCTCGCCGACCGGCAGCTTCATGTCCCAGTCGAGGTTCTTGGGCATGGTATCCAGCTTGGAGGCGAGGGCCTCCTCCCAGGTCAGTCGTTGTCCAGTGTAGGCGGACATGCGGCCCATGATGCCCATGAGCGTGCTCTTCGCCATGCGGTCGCCGTTGTTAGGAATGTTGCCGGAGCGCAGGTCGGCGAAAAGCTCATCATGCTCCACCTGATGGGAGCTGACCTTGTCGCCCTTCCAGCGCCACTTGGTTTCCCCGGTGATCTGCGCCTTGCCCCAGCCCAGCTCGCAGACACCCTTGGTGCCGACGATCAGGTCCTGGTGGAGGTTGTAGCACTTGTTCAGGTAGCGCGTCTTGAGGGTGGCCGCGATGCCGTTGGCGTATTCGTAGGAGACATCGAACTGGTCCCAGATGTCTCCCAGTGTCTGCTGGTGTCGGGCTCCGGAGGCCACGCAGGCGACGGGTGGAACATCCCCCATCACCCATGCGATCTTGTCGATGCTGTGGACGGAGATCTCCATGATGAGGTCGCCGGAGAGCCAGTTGAAATAGTGCCAGTTGCGAAGCTGCCATTCGAGGTCGCCCTGTCCGGGAAGACGCTCGCCACTGAAGCGGGCAAGACGGCCGCTCATCCGGGTCGCGGAGACGGAACGGATCTCGCCGATCTGTCCGTCGCGGATTCTCTGGATGGCCTCGCGGTAGGCGGGATCAAAGCGCATGTTGAACCCGGCACGAATCGCAAGCCCCTTCTCCTTGGACATGCGGACGGATTCCATCACCGAACGCACGCCTGTCGGATCCACGGCCATCGGCTTCTCACAGAAGATGTGCTTGCCCGCCTCCACGGCGGCACGCAGGTGGATGGGACGAAAGCCGCCTGGGGTCGCGATGAGAACCATGTCGATGTCCGAGGCGAGCAGTTCCTTGTAGGCATCCAGTCCAAGGAACTGGTGGCTCTTCTTGACGTCGATCTTCTCGGGGGATTCCTCGTTCTGGACCTTCAGGTTCTTGAGGCTGTTCTCAATCTGCTCGGGAAAGATGTCGGCCATCGCGACCAGCTGGACATTGCTGTCCGCCTTCAGGGCCTGGGCTGCGGCACCGGTGTTGCGTCCACCGCATCCGATCATGCCGATGCGGATCAGGTCGCTGGTGCCCTTGGCGCGGGAGATCGAGGGCAGGGAAAGGGTGCCGGCCAGTCCTGCGGCTGCGGCGGCTGTGGAGGATGTCTTGAGAAAGTCGCGACGGGAGGATGACGAGTCTTGAGGCATGGCCTTGGTTTAAAACGATGGGGCTCCGGATGCGACTCAAAAGATGTTCCGCAGATGGGTTGTCCGCAGATGACGTCACCGCAGTGGCGGGACAGGCAGATCCACGCAGATGGGATTTGGAACAGGAGCAAACAGTGGGAACAGAGGCTTTCGCTTGATTGCGACTGAGCATGGTAGAGAATCACAATCACGGGATGATCATGTCCTGTTAGTGACTTAGAGTCGTTGCTGGCTCTCTAGAATTCACCCATGCCGTTTGGTTTGAAGATCATTGGAATTGTTCTGGGGTTCGTTGTTTCTGAGACGGTGCTTCTGTATGCCTATTCGCTTTGTTGGCTCGCGGCTGCGCACCCTGTGGATCGAGACCGTCTCTCGATTCAGGTATGGGCATGGATCGCTCTTGGGATGATGGTGGTTTCGTTGATGGTGCACGGATATTTCTTCCTTAAGGTGATTGTCGCCGAGCAGAAGAGGAGGGAAGTCCAAGACGGGTCTTGATGCCCGCAAATGGATTCAATTGCGGGGCATTTACCCGATAGAGCCCAGTCTAGCTCAGGGGTTGATTTTCGATTGTGAAGGATACACACTCCGCGGCTCTTCGGATGGGCCATTAGCTCAACGGATAGAGCCACCCTCTCCTAAAGGGTAGATACAGGTTCGATTCCTGTATGGCCTACCATCCGCTCTTCTTAACCTCTCAATCTTAATCCTACTCTTAATCTCAATCTCAGGTGGGCAGTCCTAAAAGAGTGGTTCAGAATTTTTGGCGAGGCAAAGCGGGGACTCCAGCGTTGCAGGTTGGGTCAGATTGAGAGGCGGGTAAGCGGAATGGGATTAAGATTAAGAATCCGAAGTGGAGGGTAAGGTGAATCCCGTCGAATTCCTCGACCACGTTGGGGGATCAGCCTCTTAATCTTGCTCTTACTCTTACTCTTAATCTCATGGGGCAGTCCTGAAGAAGAAGTGCAGCTTTATTGGGACGAGGTGGAGCGGGTACTCCGGCGTTGCTCGTCGGATCAGATTGGAAGGCGGATTAAGAGGAAGATTAAGAGTCGGAAAAAGGCTCAGCGGGAGCTTCGCCCCGCCATGGATTGGGTCAACCAGTCCGCGAGTTGTTTGCAGAGCTGAACTTTGCTTGCCGATTCCTGGATCTGATCCGGCGGGGTGCAAAGGGCGAAGCCTTCTCCGTAGGCCTTGCCGTTGACGACGCAGGCATCGGTTGTGTTCCGTTCGATCTGGTTCCAGCCCTTCTGCAGCGCGTCTTCCCGTGTCCCGTTGAGTTCGTATTTCCAACCCACGATCCTGGCTTTTGGGAAGAGACCTCTCAATGAAGCGAGTACCTTGATGGCGGGCTTGAACCGCACGGTGAGTTGCTTGGTGGACGAGGAGATCTTGGCGTGTTTCTCCAGTGGGGTATCGCCGTCGAGGACCTGGTCGACGGTGAAGTCGCCCAAGGCGGCGGCATGAAAGGCGGCTGTGACCTGATTGTTCGCGGAAAAAACGGTCAGTTGATCAAGGAGGTCCTGGTTGGTGGTGAAGCTTTTCTCAGTGGCACCCTGAAGAGGCAGGCAGGTGGTGGCCTGGGTGCCTTTGAAGCAGGTGACATCGTATCCACGTCTTGTCAGGGCGTTGGAAAGGAGGACGCCCAGCTCGCCGGTCGAGAAGTTGGTCAGGCGCCTGACCTCATCGATCGGTTCATGGCTCGGACCGCAGGTGATGATGACTTTGCCCTGACTCATGTGCACTTCGCAACGCGCTCACGGCCTTGTGGGACATTTCACAAAGTATCTTTCGATCACGCGATGGAGCGACATCCTCACCAAACAGGATGGTGATCGTCAGTCTTTTTCCTGAACAAAGGTTGAGCAGGTGGGGTACAAGCGTCATGTCCTTCCAGTAGCAGGCTTCCTCGGACGCGTCTCCGTCCTCCATGGAATAGCTGATGGCCACGGGGGTGACGGAAGCCCCGATGCTGGCGACGGGGGCGAAGAGGGAAGACCGGAAGGGCAGGACGGATGACCCGCCTGAGCTGGTCCCCTCGGGAAAGAGCACCAGCGGGATGCCTGACTCGATCGCGCTGCCGATCTGGCCCGCAATCCTGGGAACCTCCATGCGTCGATCCCGGTCGACAAAGATCGTTCCCGACAGGCTGGCGTAGGAGCCGAAGACGGGCCACGACCGCACTTCGGATTTGGAGACGAACGAACAGGGCATGGTGGCAGACAAGGCAATGATGTCGAGATAGCTCAGGTGGTTGCAGACACAAAGGCCCTTTCTGGGGGGAGTCCCATGCACCTCGATCCCGAAATCCAGTTCCTCGATCAGTCGACGGCAGGTCCGGCTGAGCCATGCCGCCTTCCATGCAGCCTGCGTCTGTCTTCCTTGCAGGAGGGCTTCGGTCCAATAGGAGATCCATTCATGCACAAGGATGCCAAGGAGGTTGAGGCACCTGGCAGTGGTCAGGAGTGGGCGACGCAGCAGGGACCGGGTTGCCCGTGCCCATTCGTTTTCCTCCACCCCGTCAACCGGCTGAGGGCATGAATCGATTGAGCACGTCTTCATCCAGGGACTTGAGATCAAGGAAGGTCAGGAAATCGATGGTGTGGAATTCGGAATCGAGGGCGGGTGGACCACAGATCTTGGCGCCGAGGGAAAGATAGGCTCGAAAGAGCTTGGGAGCCTTGGCTGTGGTGGCTCCCTCATCCAATGCGCACAGGTGGGTCGGAAGCGGCAGGGTTCGGAAGCAGGGATCCACAAGATGTTCCCTCGCCATCGAGAAGTAGAGTTCCGCGCCTACCCGTGGGTCTTCCGAGGTCACCGAGCTGCAACCGATGAGGTAACGCCCGCCTCGGGCCTGACAGTATTCGGCAATACCTTTCCAAAGCAGTCCCAGAACCCGCAGGTTGCGGTGTTTTCTTTCGACACAGGCCCTGCCGAGTTCGACGAGTTCGTGCCGGACCGGTTCGAAGGGAGACAGGTCGAATTCCTGTGCGCTGTAGTAGCCCAGGCTTCCGGCGGCGGCCATCGTTCCGGTCTGGAGCCGGTAGGTGCCCACGATCTCTCCGGTTGGATTCCACCGGACGATGAGGTGATCACAGATCTCGTCGAAGGGATCCTGGTCCAGTTGGGTGGCGAACGAGGCGTCGAGTCCCTCGTTGAGTTCCAGGTTGAAGACCTTGAACCGCAGGGATTGGGCCGCCTCGATCTCTGAAGCGGATTTCGCGAGCGAGACCGAATAGATCTCGCTGCCACGGGAAATGAGGCGCTGTGGCCTCAAAAGGGTTTTCATGGGCGAAGCCTGGAAAGGCGTGGGTTTCGTAACCCCCAGGCTTGGTGTTGATCATGGCGAAACCTTCGCCCTTCCCGGTTGGGTCACCCTTGAATCATTGAGGATATTTTATCCCGATCTCGTCAAGAAAATGCTTCAATTCGGTGACGCTGAAATCAGGGAGAATCTGGCCATCGATGTCGATGGTAGGGGTCAGTGTCTGGCCTGAAAGTTCCCTCATCTCCCGCGCCGCAACCGGATCGCTGGTCACATCAAGGGTCTCGAACTCGAAGTTGTTGGCGTTGAGCCATTCCAGTGCCTCCTGGCACCAGCCGCACCAGGGTTTGATGAAGATTCTCACGTGCATGAGGCGAAAGGATCTCAGGCGGGAAGCTCCTCGGTCAACACCGTGTCCTCATGTTCGTAGCAGGGGGCGCAACAGCAGAGGAGTCGAAGGGTGTCGTTTCCTGTGTTGGTGATCTTGTGTCGCTTGCCGGGAGGGATGGCGATGGCGTCGCCGACGGACACTTCACGGGTTTCCTCCTCGATCCGCATGAGTCCGCTGCCGTGGGTGATGTAGTAGATCTCCTCGGTCTTCGGATGGTAATGTTCCTGGGTGCTGGTGCCTGCGGGTAGGCGGGCTTCGGCGAGGCTCTGGTTCCGGATGGACGAATTCCGGTAGGCGAGCAGTTCCCGGATCTCCGAGCCGTCCTTGGTGATGAAGGCTTCGACCTTCTCAAGGTTCTGTATGTCCATGGGCCGAGCATTTCGTTTCGTATTCCCGGATTCAAGGACTGTTCGAATCATGGTGGGTCGGGTGGGGACTTCATTTCGGATTCTTAATCTTGCTCTTGGTCATGATCTCCATCCCGTTTCCAATCAGAACACCGACGAGCAGCGCCGCCGGCTCCTGCTGCCAGGTCCTCAAGTGCGGCACTCCCTTTCTTCAGACGGGATCTGGGATCTGGGATTGGGATTAAGATTAAGATTAAGAGTAGGAGTAGGAGTAGGAGTAGGAGTAGGAGTAGGAGTAGGAGTAGGAGTAGG
>CAZKNW010000081.1:0-2766 GCA_964554035.1 uncultured Verrucomicrobiota bacterium | reverse complement strand
AGGAGTAGGAGTAGGAGTAGGAGTAGGAGTAGGAGTAGGAGTAGGAGTAGGAGTAAGGCTGAGAATGGACTGGTTATGTGTGGAATAAAGTTCGGGCTGGTTGCTCAAGCGTTCCATGAAACCAGCACGTCTCTCTCCAGCCGTTGTCGGGAAGCTTATTTCCGCCCTCCTCCTTTTCAGCTTGGCCATGGCCCAGTCCGCCGAGCCGAAAGACTTCCTGGGCAAACCTGCCCGCGATTTCACCGCACCAAGGCTGGATGGGGGTGAGGTGAAGCTGTCGGCCCTTTATGGGAAGGGTCCTGTGGTTTTCGTGATGCTGCGTGGTTGGCCGGGATACCAATGTCCCATCTGTTCACGCCAGGTGGGGGAGTTCATCATGGAGGCGGACCGGTTCAAGGGGGCTCATGTGGTCTTTCTCTATCCCGGACCCGCGGAGAAGCTGAAGGAGCATGCCGGGGAATTCAGTGGCAAGGTGGGCAAGGATTGGCCTGACAACTTCATCTTCGCGATCGACCCCGACTATCATGTGACCAATCTCTATGGAATCCGATGGGACAAGAAGCGCGAGACCGCCTATCCCGCCACCCTGGTGATCGATTCCAAGGGCGTTGTCCGTTTTGCCGAGATCAGCAGCAGTCACGGTGGGCGTGTGAAGGCGTCGAAGGCGGCTGAGGAACTGGGTAAGGTTCGTTGAGACCTGTCGCGTTGCTTGGCTGGGTGACCGGTTGCCAACCGGCTATTGGAAGTCCCTGACCTTCTCGGCGATCAGCAGGTTCCTGTCGCCTTTCCTCTCGTAGCGAACGCTGGTCATGGTGTTGAGCACCAGGTGGATTCCCAATCCTCCAATGGGACGTTCCTCCACCGGTGACGTGAGATCTGGGGCTGGCTTGGAGATCGGATCGAAGGGGAGACCGTCGTCCTCGAACTCGATGTGGATGGTGTCGATGTCGGCGGTGATCCGGACCTCAAACGCGTGGTCATCCCCATCCGGCCACGCGTAGCTGATGATGTTGGTGCAGATCTCCTCAGCGCACAGGAAGATGGTGTTCTCCTCCTCGGCATTGAAACCGTTGATCCGGCCGAATTCGGCCAGGATCTTGTTGAGGCGCTCCAGTTCGGACAGCTGGTTCCTGAGAGTGATCGTCTCAGTGGCGCTCATATCCGGATCTAGGAGGCGTTTCGGACGATTTCAGCCGCGGCATCCTCGTCGTGCTCGATCGGGATGATGGAGTCGACGCCGGCCAGCTTGAAGATCTCCTCCACCATCTTCTGGGGGCGGAAGATGACCATCTTGGTGCCCATGGGCGACATCTTCTTGATGTTGCTCAGGAACATGCGGATGCCGATGGAGGCGATGTAATTCACCTCGGAAAGGTCGACGATGACGGATTTCCCCGACTCGGAGGCATTCTTGTTGAATTCAGCCTCCACCTCCTGGGTGCCCTTCAGGTCCAGGCGTCCATTGAGTTTGATGGCAGGAGCGTCCGAGACACTGGTGATCGTGATTTCCATGGTGTTTTTCAGGGTAATACGTCCGATGACGGAAGGGTTTTAGGAGAAGCATCGGAGTGAAGCAAGCTTGCAGACAACCACTTGCCAACCCGGCGGGGAATGGTCCATGTTAGGCGCACATGAACCGATTTTTCCTTTTGGTTTTGCTGGCCCTTTCCGCCCCTTCCGTCCTGGCCCAGGAGAAGGCGCAACGGCCCAATTTCATCTTTCTCCTCGTGGATGACCTGGGCTGGACCGACATAGGCTGTTTTGGAAGCGACCTCTATGAGACGCCGAACATCGACAAGCTGGCCGAACAGGGAATGAAGTTCACGGATGCCTATGCCGCCTGCACGGTCTGTTCGCCATCGCGGGCCGCGGTCATGACCGGGAAGTATCCGGCCCGCCTGCATGTCACGGACTTCATTGCGGGGCATCCCTTCGTCAATACGCCGATGCTGATCCCGGACTGGACGCAGTATCTGGACCTGAAGGAAGTGACGCTGGCCGAGGCGCTGAAGCCGGCCGGATACAAGAGTGCCTCCATCGGCAAATGGCACCTGACTCCCCGTGATGATAAGCCTCATCCGGAATACTGGCCTCAGGCGCAGGGATTTGACGTGAACATTGGTGGCAACCAGATGGGTGCGCCGGGCAGCTACTTCTGGCCCTATGGGCGTGGCAAGGACGGCACCGTGAACCAGGTGGTGAACCTGCCCGAGGGAGGGGAGAAAGGAGAATACCTCACCGACCGTTTGACCGATGAGGCCCTCAAGATCCTCGACCGATGGAAGGATGATCCCTTCTTCATCTACTTCCCGTATTACACCGTGCATACACCCATTGAGGCCAAGAAGGAGTATGCCGAGGATTTCAAGAAGAAGGTCAGGAAGGGAGCCCGCCACACGAATCCCGAATACGCCGCCATGGTCCGCAGCCTGGACGAATCGGTGGGACGCCTCATGGCCAAGCTGGAGGAACTGGGGATCGCGGAGAACACCGTCATCTTCTTCACCGGTGACAATGGTGGACTGACCAACAATCCCGGGAAGAAGGAGCGGATTACCAACAACAGGCCCCTCCGGGCAGGCAATGGCTCCATCTACGAAGGGGGTGTCCGCGTGCCCGGCATCATCAAGTGGCCCGGCGTGACCCAGCCCGGAAGCGTCTCCCATGTGCCCATCATTTCCATGGACTACTATCCGACCATCCTTGAGATCGCAGGGGTGAAGGGAAACGCGTCGCACAATGCGAATGTCGACGGTGTCAGTCTGG
>CAZKNW010000080.1:0-11407 GCA_964554035.1 uncultured Verrucomicrobiota bacterium | reverse complement strand
ATGAGGGTGTCGCCTTTACCGCCGCGCTGCTTCACGACCTGGGCAAGACCCTCCTGGCCAAGGCCGTCATGGACCGCTATCAGCAGGTGATTGAGAAGCTGGAGTGTTCCCGCAAGCCTTGGGACGAGGTGGAAAGGGATGTCCTCGGGATGGATCATGCCGAACTGGGCAGCGCGCTCCTTCTCAAGTGGAACTTTCCAGAAACCATTGCCAGCCCGGTGAAATATCATCATCACCCCAGCGATGCCAATGGAAGCACGCCCATGGCCTCCGTTGTCCATATTGGAAACATCGCGGCCTACCAGCTCGGACATGGATTTGGTTTCGATGCCTTTGCCATCAAGGGGGATCCCAATGCATTCAACAACATCGGTGTCTCCCGGGAGAGACTGCCGGAGCTCCTCATCGACACGGAGGAGGAGCTTGAAAAGGTCGAACCCATGCTCAAGACGAGGTTCAAATGAATCCGAAACGAAAGACAACGGTACTGGTTGTGGATGATTCCGCCCTCGTTCGGCGGGCAGTGGAGCGAAGCCTCGCTCCCTTTGACGACATCGAGGTGGTGGGGGCCGCGACTGATCCCTACGAGGCCCGGGACCTGATGCTGCGCCTGAAGCCGGACGTGCTCTCGCTCGACATCGAGATGCCCAGGATGGATGGACTGACCTTCCTCAAGCTGATCATGAAACATCGCCCCCAGCCCGTGGTGGTGATGAGTTCCCTGACCCAGCAGGGCTCCGAGGTCGCGCTGCGTTGCCTTCAGGAGGGCGCCATCGATGTCATCGGCAAACCCTCAGGTTCCCACTCCGCACACGAGGATGGTTCCCTTTTGGCCCACAAGCTGAGGTCCGCTGCCGCCGTGGACATGCGGCGGTTCCTCAATCACTTCAAGGCGAGGCATGAACCCGTCGCGGCTCTCCAGCCTGTCTCCGTTCCAGCGACGGTAGGTGGATCAGGTAGGACGCAGAAGCTGATTGCCATCGGTTCCTCGACGGGAGGTACGGAGGCTTTGGGGCGGATCTTCAGGATGCTTCCCGAGGGGCTGCCTGGAATGCTGATTGTTCAACACATTCCCGCCCACTTCTCGGGAGCCTTCGCCGCGAGGCTAAACCAGATCGGCAGGGTCCGTGTGAAGCAGTCGGAGGAGGGTGATGTGATCGAGACGGGAACCGCGCTCCTTGCCCCGGGGGACCATCACATGGTGGTGAAGCCCCATGGCAGCCAGTGGGTGGTTTCCCTCAACCGGGGACCGAGAATCCATTACCAGCGTCCCGCAGTGGATGTCCTTTTCGACTCCATGGCCCGACTCGATCTTGGCTCCCGGAGTCTGGCGATCCTCCTGACCGGTATGGGTTCTGATGGTGCGGCAGGCATGCTGAAGCTCCGTGAACAGGGTGCCAGGACACTTGCCCAGGATCGCCATACCTGCGTGGTCTACGGCATGCCAAGGGAGGCGGTCATGAACGGTGGGGCCATGAAGGAGGTGCCTCTCGATTCCGTACCGAACGAGATGGTGCAGTTTGCCCAGCAACCCCTGAGACGTGCATTGGAGGCCGTTTCCTGAGCCGTTCGGTCTCTGGACATCGAGTGTGGCTTTGATAGGCTTCGCCCATGCCCAAGACGGCACCACCTGAGGTCCTCCCTGACCAGGAGATCATCACCAAGACCGAGTCCGATACCGAGCTGGATTCCGGCTTTGTCGTGGTCTGCTGGAATGACCCTGTGAACCTCATGGATTACGTGACCCATGTCTTCCAGGTCGTCTTCGGGTGGAACCGGAAAAAGGCGGAGAAACACATGATGGAGGTCCACAACAAGGGCAAGAGCGTCCTTGTCCGCGAATCCCGTGAAAAGGCCGAGGCCTACGTCCATCAGCTTCACCGCTACAGCCTGCATGCAACCATGGAGCCTGCCGAATGAAGCTGCTCCGACGTTCCGACGACCAGGTCCTGATCGAACTGGAGGCGGCCGAAAGGTTTGTCATCACGGAACTCCTCAAGCGCTACCCGGTGCTTCCGGCCGATCACTTCCAGCTCAGCAAGTGCAGCGATGAAGAGGGGATCGAGGAGGACGAGGCCTTTCTTCACGAGACCCTGAGTGATGAACAGAAGTCCAATCGCAGGGAGATCACGAAGTTCCTCGAAGGGGAGAACGGCTTCAAGCCCGTGGGGGATGCCTACCAGGTCACCTTGACCCGCGAGCGTATTGAATGGCTCCTCCAGATCGTGAATGACATCCGCGTCGGTTCGTGGGCCATGCTGGGAAGCCCGGATGAGATTCATGAGGTCGATGAGCTCTCCACCGATCCGCAAAAGGCCTCGCTCGCCTTCGCCATGGAGATCAGCACCGTGGTGCAGTCCATCCTCCTCGCGGCGTTGAGATAGGCCGGGGATTGAACCACGAAGAATCGAAGAGCACGGAGGAAGCGCCCTCGGAGCGGCTTCGCATCAATCGGGTCAAATTTTCAACCTTCATGTCCTTCGATTCTTTGTGGTTTGAAAGATTCAGACCTGAGCACCCCGTCGATACTGGATCGATTGAACCGGTATTACTTCTCCACCCACCTCAAGTTCGAGGGTCTCACTCTTGAAGCCCAGTTCTTCCGAGACCAGTGCCATGGCTTCGGGCGTCACCAGGATCTGGCCTGGTTCAGCCAGGTCTTCACCCAGCTTGCTGGCGCGGTTGACGGGGGCTCCGAAGTAGTCGAAGGCGTGTGGCATGAGGTATTCTCCATGATCGATGCCGCAAGAGAGATGGATGTCCAGTTCGTCCGGGGTCAGCAGGTTGGCGGAATCCATCGCCAGGTGGAGTGAAATGGAGGCCCGGATGGCATCCCCGGGCGTCTTGAAGATGGCGAAGCAGTTGTCCGCCTCGAACTTCACCACCTCACCCCCATAGCTCTCGACGATGGGCTGGGAAGTGAGCTGCATCCGGCGCACCATGGAAAGGTAATGGACGATTCCATGGGTGTTGGCCAGGCGGGTGAAGCCGGACATGTCCACCACAAGGGGACTGCCGGTGACCCCGAAGCGATCCCAGATCTGTTCCTGGATGCGGTCGCGATCGGCAGGGTCCCGCTCCTGCGAGACCTGCAGAAGGAGCTAGTTGAACTCATCTGATCCGGTGCTGCTCATGGCTCGATTGTTTTCCGAGCCAGAACTTGCACCCGATCAGGATGGTTTCTTCAAGGCTATTCTTCCTTGTCGCCGGACAGCTTGGCGACGACCGAGATGTCCTCGAGCGTGGTGGTGTCGCCCTGGACCTTGGCTCCGGCTGCGATCTGCTTGAGAAGGCGACGCATGATCTTCCCGGAACGGGTCTTGGGAAGGGCATCCGCAAAACGAATCTCGTCCGGCTTGGCAACCGCACCGATTTCCTTGCCCACATGGTTGCGAAGCTCGGCCTTGAGGGCGTCGGATGCCTTGCCACCTGACTTCAGCGTGACGAAGCAGACGAGGGCCTGTCCCTTGATGTCGTCCGGACGTCCGACCACGGCGGCTTCGGCCACGAGCTTGTGGCTGACCAGGGCACTTTCGACCTCGGCGGTTCCGATGCGGTGCCCGGAGACGTTCAGCACGTCATCGATGCGTCCCACGATCCAGAAGTATCCATCCTTGTCGCGACGGCATCCGTCACCGGTGAAGTAGCATCCCTTGATCTCGCTCCAGTAGACTTCCTTGAAGCGTGCGGGATCGCCCCAGAGTCCGCGCAGCATACTGGGCCAGGGCTTGCGCACGATGAGCTTGCCGCTGGTGTTGGCGGGGACTTCCTTTCCGAGATCATCCACCACCTCGGGCTTGATGCCGAAGAAGGGCAATGTGGCCGTTCCGGGCTTGGTCGGCGTGGCTCCTGGAAGCGGTGTGATCATGATGCCGCCGGTCTCGGTCTGCCACCAAGTGTCGACGATCGGGCAGCGGTTGCCACCGATCATCTTGCGGTACCACATCCATGCTTCGGGGTTGATGGGTTCACCCACGGTTCCCAGCAGGCGGAGGGAGGAAAGGTTGTGCTTCTTCACGTGCTCGTCGCCCCACTTCATGAAGGCGCGAATCGCGGTAGGTGCGGTGTAAAGAATGGTGACGCCATACTTTGCGACGATGTCCCAGAAGCGGTCCGGGCCCGGATGGTTCGGGGCACCCTCATACATGACCTGGGTGGCGCCGTTGGCGAGGAGACCGTAGACGACATAGCTGTGACCTGTGATCCAACCCACGTCGGCCGTGCACCAGTAGATGTCCTCGTCCTTCAGATCGAAGACGTATTTGGAGGAAAGCTTTGCACCGAGCAGGTAGCCGGCGGAGGTGTGATAGATGCCCTTGGGTTTGCCGGTGGAACCGCTGGTGTAGAGGATGAAGAGTCCGTCCTCGCTGTTCATCTGGGCAGGCTTGCAGTCGGCGCTGACCTGGGCGACTTCCTCGTGCCACCAGGTCTCGAGACCCTTCTTCATCTTCACGTCGTTGCCGGCGCGGTTGAGGACGATGATGGACTCGATGGTCTTGGTAAGTTTTTCCCGTCCCTTTTTGATCTTCAGGGCATCGTCGACGTTGGTCTTGAGCGGGACGATCTTGCCACGGCGCCAGCTGCCGTCGGCAGTGATGATCATCTTGGCGCCACAATCCTGGACGCGGTCGGCCACGGCCTGGGCACTGAAGCCACCGAAGATCACGGAATGGATGGCACCGATTCGCGCACAGGCCAGCATGGCGATGGCGGCCTCGGGCACCATGGGAAGATAGATGATGACGCGGTCGCCCTTCTTGATGCCCTTCTTCTTCAGGACGTTGGCGAAGAGACAGACTTCGCGGTGAAGCTGGCGATAAGTCAGTGTGCGTTCCTCGGCTGGCTTGCCTGGGCCTGCGGGTTCGCCTTCCCAGATGATGGCCGCCTTGTTCGCTGTGGGACCATCGAGGTGTCGGTCCAGGCAGTTGGCTGAGACGTTCAGCTTGCCACCGGTGAACCACTTGGCGTTTGGGGCCTTCCACTGCAGCGTCTTGGTGAAGGGCTTCATCCAGACGAGTTCGTTCTTCGCCTGCTCGGACCAGAACTTCTCCGGCTTGTCGATGGAGGCCTTGTAGAGCTTCCGGTACTGGGCCATCGACTTGATGTGCGCCTGGGAGGAGAACTCCTTGGAGGGTTTGAAGACGCGCTCCTCGTGGAGCAGGGATGCGGAACTGGATTTGGTTGCAGCTTTCTTACTGGCCATGACGGTTGGGTCTTTGGTTTCTCGGGAGAGCGCGAATCATCAGAGAACTGCGTCCATGGGTCAAACTGGAAAGAACCCCGGATGGCGTTCTGGGTAGAGGACTGGATGAGGCCGAGACTCCAAACGTGGCAGGAAGGTAGGGCCCGTCGCTCCGCGCGGGCCTCTTCCTGCGGTGCGCTGGAGCATCAAGCTCGGGCGCTCCCGGAGTGATCGCCCTGCCATTCGCATTTCGCGATTCCTTCCTGGGTTGTCATTTGTTTTGGTCGTGCAAGGATGTTTGCCATGAAACGGATTGCGAATGCCTTGTTGGTCGGATTGTTCCTGAGTGTTGCCTCTCACGCCTTCGCGGATGTGAGAACGGATGTGGTGCAGTATAGTGATGGTGACACCAAGCTGGAGGGCTTTTTCGCCGTGCCGGAACTGAAGAGTGGTGAAAAGCGTCCCGGCATCCTGTTGATCCACGATTGGACCGGGCTGGGTGACTACGAGAAGATGAGAGCCAAAAAGCTGGCGGCGCTGGGATACATCGTGTTTGCGGGTGATGTCTACGGCGAAGGGATCCGTCCCACTGACCCCAAGGAGTGTGGGGTCCAGGCTGGAATCTATCGCGGCAAACGCGACCTGTTTCGCAAGCGATTGAACCTGGCTCTGGAGATGCTGAAGAAACACAAGGGCGTCGACCAAAGTCGGTTGGGCGCGATCGGGTATTGCTTCGGGGGCACGGGTGTTCTCGAGCTGGCCCGCAGTGGTGCAGATGTCAAGGGAGTCGTTTCCTTCCACGGTGGATTGGATTCCCCGAAACCCGAGGATGGAAAGAACATCAGGAGCAAGATCCTCATCCTGCATGGTGCCGATGATCCCTTCGTGCCCCGGAAGAATATCGATGCCTGCCTCGCTGAGCTCGATCAGTGGAAGGTGGATTGGCAAATGGTGTCCTACAGCGGAACCGTGCACTCGTTCACCAATCCTTCTGCAGGTGATGACCCATCCACAGGCTCAGCCTACAACAAGGATGCCGACCAGAGATCATGGGCGCACATGAAGATGTTCTTCGACGAGTTGTTCGGGAAGTAGGTTGGGATGCCTGCCACAGCCTCCGCCGCGTGGTCGGGACAGTAAGGGTACCCAGAGATCCAACATTGCTTGCAACTATCCTTCTTCAAGCCTGTTTGAAGAGGGATGAATACAGAGATCTACAGACTTCGGTTTCCGGTTGTTGGAATGATCCTGGTTGCGACTGTGGTCGCCATGGCCCGCGAGCCTTCTGAAGTAACGATGGAGGGAAGGCGCCTTATCTGCTTCTCGCATATGGCCTCCCATGATGGGTTAAGGGCTGAGTTTGACAGGGAACTCGGTCTTGCGAGGCCGGCTTCGGTGAGTGGTGGAGAGGGTGAATTCATTTGTCCAGATGGAGGTAACTATCGTTATGGAAGCGAAGGGTTTGCCTCCTCCTGTTCGGTTCATGGCATTGTCCAGATTCCGGTGAAGCCAACGCCTGTGAAGCGATTCACCCTGAGCGATCTCATGGACGGGATCTTCGGGCATCGGGGTTGCGTCGGTTCACAGAAGAATACCTGCATCGCCAATCTGAAACAGCTCGACGGCGCCAAGCAGCAGTGGGCCCTGGACCACAAGAAGGGGGATGAAGATTCCCCGCTTCCATCAGAATTGTTTGGAAGCAGCCTCTATATCAAGGTCGCACCCACCTGTCCTCTTAACGGACGCTATTACATTGGGTCCGTAGCGGAGCTGCCCAGGTGCTCCTGTGAGATGGAGGGACATACGTTGTAGGGTCTTGGCATGAATAGTGTATTTATCCATTCCCTGCCGGGAAATCAGTTGGGTCTTCGATAAATGTTCCTTTCCGCGATATCGAAACGACATCTCAAGCCCGGAGACCGAGCCGCTCAATGACTGCCGAACACGATTGGCACCGGGACGGTGTCAGAATTCGCAGGCGGGCCCACCGCGGTTGCGGGACAGGCGCCTACGCCACTTTGATCCCACACATTCTTACCCTCCCTTAAACCGGATGATTCCCCAAACCATTGCCGGGATGAGGATGAGGGAAATGATGGTGGGAATTCCTACTGCCACGCATCCACCCCAGATCACGATGCTGACTCCGCCTGCCCAGAGGGCGTAGGGGAGTTGGGAGTGGACATGTCGGATGGGACCGCAGCCGCTGCTGATGGCGGAGACGAGCGTGGTATCACTGATCGGGGAACAGTGGTCGCCAAAGACCGCACCGGACAGGACGGCTCCGATGGTGGCGATCAGCAGGGATGGAATTTCTGCTCCAGGTGTGACCTGCATGGTTTCGATCCCGATGGGTATGACCAGTGGCATGAGAATCGCCATGGTTCCCCAAGAGGTGCCCGTGCTGAAGGAGGTCAGGGCGGCCAGGATGAAGACCGAAACGGGTAGAAGCCCGGGAGCCATGTTTCCGGCCAGTTGCTCCGAGAGCCATTGGCCGGTCTCCAGATCCTTGATGACACCGCTGAGTGTCCATGCGAGCGCGAGGATGACCACGGGTGGAAACATCTTTTGCATGCCTTCGATATAGATCTCGCTGGTGGACTTCTTTGTCTTGGCGTGCCTTGGGAAGATGATCATGGCGAAGACGGATGCCAGTGCCGTGGCACAGACAAAGACCATGGAGGCATTGGATCGGCCAAAGGCGGCGATGATTCCCTGAAGATCCATGGAATCGCCGGGTTGTCTTCCCTCAAGAAAGAGTCCCATAAAGACCGCGATCAGAAGAAAGGCCACAGGCGCCAAAGCGCGCCATGCCGGTGTGTTCCCTGATGATTCGGCGGCGGTTTCTTTCTCAGGGTGTGTCGAAACGGTTTCCAGCTTTCGAAGCGGCCGAAGGTGCTTTCCCATCACGATGGAGGCAAAGACCAATGCGAGGACGACGTAGTTGTAGTAGCGATGGGGAAGGCTTTGGATAAGCAATGAAAAGGGTGAGATGCCCGCCGCTTCAGCCTCCGACCAAGCGAGGACAAAGCCCTCTCGAATAACTGACATTTCAAAGGCAATCCATGTCGAGACGAGTGCAAAGGCGGCAATGGGCGAAGAGGTGGTGTCGACGATCAGGGCGAGTCGTTCGCGACTGACTCCTGCGCGATCGGCTATGGGGCGCATGGTGCGTCCGACCAGCATGGCGTTGGCGAGCCCGTCGATGAACATCACCCAGCCAAGGGCGAAGATGCCGAGTTCGGTGCGCTTGGTGGATTGGGAATTCTTGAGCCAGCGTTCTGCCAAAGTCTGCATGCCGCCGCCCCTGTTCAGCAGTTCGACAAAGCCGCCCATCATCAGGGTGAAGACGAGGACGCCTGCATTCCATGGATCGGCCAGTGCGGGTAGCATGTAGTCGGAAAAGAGTTTCAGAAAGGCGGTCAGAGGCTCCTGATGAACGAGGATGGATCCGCAGAAGGCACCGAAGAATAGTGCGAGCCAAATATTGTGGGTCAGGAAGGTAAGACCGATGGCCACCAGGCTGGGCCAGAGGACGAGTGCCGTGTCCTTCACTCCTGGAACAAACAGAAAGAGGAGTGACGCGATGAACGCACCCCAAAGCGGTAGATGATGTCGGCAGGACTCCTTGTCGAACATCGGTCAGTTCTTCCGGGAGTTGGGAATCAGGGAAAGCGCTTCCTCGCGGGTCATGCCCCCGGTCTCCTTCAGGCCTTTGAGTTTTTCCAGTGAAGCCCGGAAGTAGCCGACCAGGCGATCCTTGCCGGGGAAGTCCTTACGGTTGGCCTGACGTTCCGTTTCGGCACCCAGTTGTTCCACCAGAAACTGATGACTGGCCTCGACGAAGGGAGCCCTTCCGTTCACGTAGATGTAGACGGGGTTGGTATGGGCCTCCGCGTTGGGACTCCCGGTGGGAGCCTCGCCCGTGGCCCTGGCCGCGATCCATGTGGATTGATTCAAGGTGACATCGGCATCGAGCTCCACCCAGGCATGCTGGCCGGTTTCGGCGGGGACCTGGATCTCCTTGAGCGTGTTGCCGCCGATGAGGATCTGAAGTCGCGTGACCGGTGCCACCTCGCTGTTCACCCTCGCACGGATTCGGACGGTCCGCTCTCCATTGAAGGAAAGGGATTCGCCGGGCTTGGCACCGTCGACCTCGAGCAGGAGGACAGGACCGGTGGTGACAAAGCTTCTTCCTTCACCCATGGCCTCGATCCACTCGGGAAAGCGAGGTTCACGGCGTCCTTCGTGATGAATGTAGGTCCGGCAGTCCGCCAGTTTCCTGCAGGGAGGGTAGTCGCTGGCACCGACCAGGGCAGGGCGGTAACCGGTGTTGAGCATTGCATACCAGCCTTCCAGGCCGATGCCTCGGTAGTTGCCGAACTGGAGCAGTTCCACGCCGTCGACATCGCCTAATGGCACGTTGGCATAGATCTCCTTTCCGTAGCCGCCGTGGGCCCAGATGGTGTAGCCGCCTTCCTTCCTTATGCTGTCGAGCCGCTCGGCGAAGATATAGTGATCCGGGCTGAAGGATTCGCCCTGCTTCACGATGCGGTTGAGCAGGAAGACCTTGATGTGCCCGAGGAAGCGGGAGCGGTACTCCTGTCCGGACATGATCTGGTAGATGTCCTGTCCACGAAGGGAGGCCTTCCCGAATCCGAACTTCTGGGGAAGCCCCTGCTTCATGGGATGTCCCTCGTATTCGGAGACGTTCTGGTTGTAACAGAGGATGCTGGCGTAGCGGATGTCCTCGGCCTTGGTCAGGGTGAAGATGAGTTCGTCGTTGGCGGCGTTGGTCCGCTCGATGTGGATGTGGGAATCGCCGCCGAAGTAGCCGAAACGGGCGGCATCGAGGGTCCGCTCCAGTTCGAGCTCCACGGAACGTGTTTCCCGCTGCTCAAGGTTCAGCGTCAGGGTGACGGGGCGATATTCAAATCCCTTCCAGACTTCCACGCGTGTCACTCCGGCAGGGACCTTTACCTCGGACTGGCCGTCCGAGTAGAAGAAGCGCCCGAAGTAGCGGAAGGGTCCCATGCCACGGCGGTTGCCTTTGGCCATGGGCCAGATGCCGGTCAGGGCGTAGTCGGAAAGCACGCTCGGCGCAGGTTGATAGAACATCCCGTCCGGCCCGACCACATTCATGCGGCAGGGAGTGGAATTGCCGGAGTCCTTGTCGATGACCCTGATGACCAGGTTGGCGGCGTTCTCGTCCTGAAGCAGGGACGGTTCCCTAGGTTTGGAAAAACCGATGGGTGTGTGGATGTAGTCCTCGTTGTCCTGTTCGAGTTGAAGTTCCTCAGGGGACTTCTGGGCTGCCTGAAGGGCAAGGGTGGTAAGGAGAAAGAGGAGAAGCCGGGGTATCATGGTTGCAGCAACCATGGAGAAGCCCCTGCTTTTTGAAAGAAAAAGGTGCCCATTCGATGGGCGGTGGACTACCAGGATCCCTCGGTCAGCTGGGATGCGATCTTGTCCGCGAGGTCCGCTGCCATCAGCGGTCCGGCCTGTCGCTCGGCGCTCCCGAGGTCGGATCCCACGCGAAGGGTGGTCCTTCCGTCGACGGATCCGGATGACACGGTCTTGCCGGTCCTCGTGTCGATGGCCTCGAAGGTGGCGGTCAGGGAAAGCCGATAATCGCGGGCGGTCTGGATGTCACCCGGCTGGAAGCTGATGGCACTCCTCAGGTAGTTGGTGATCTTTCCCTTCAGGATGACGTCGGCATCGCCCCGGGTGCTCAGTACGAAGGTGCCGTCCTGCTGGATCTCCTTGCGGAGGGCGCGGTTCACATACTCCACGATCCTCGGCTCAAGGGTTTCGTTTTCGAAATAGGTGATCCGGATGGATCGGGCTCCCGCAACAGAACCATCGACCGGACCCAGGCGGTAGCCACTGCAGCCGAGGGTGAGTCCTGCCAGGATGGCGAGGAGGAGGAGGCGGATGGGGTTCATGGATTATTCCTCCTCAATCAACCCGTATTTCTCCTCCACCTTCCGGACCTCGTTCAGGATCAGCTTGATCATCTCGATGCGCTCCTTGGACTCCTCGCCATAGCTGGAGTTCGGGTCAAGGATGAGAACCTCGTTGAAATAGACGAGAGCCGCCTTCCACTCCTTTTTCTTCTCGTAGTAGCGGGCAACCCTGTAGGCACCACGGGCCTGCTCGGTGCGGAGACTCTCGATGATCTCGCGTGCCTGCTCGACGCGCTCGTCCTCGGGATAGAGGGCGACG
>CAZKNW010000079.1:0-11410 GCA_964554035.1 uncultured Verrucomicrobiota bacterium | reverse complement strand
GTCTTTTCCGCAGCCAGGATCAGTTCGCGGACACGTCCGATGGTCGTGTCGGTACCGGCGCGGGTAATCTCGATTTCAAGGACACCCGTCAGGTTCTGGGTGCCTGCAAAAACATCCTCGCCCGCCCCCTTGTCCACAGGCAGCGACTCACCTGTGATGTTCGCCTGGTTGATGGAACCCTCACCCGAGATGATGCGTCCATCAGCCGGGACGTTGTCACCGGGGCGAACACGGATGCGGTCACCGATCTTGAGTTCCGAGGCGGCAACCTCCTCCTCGCCATCGGCAAGGATGCGGCGCGCCTTCGTGGGAGTCAGCTTGATGAGGGATTCAATGGAGGCCCGGGCACCATCAGCAGTGCGGGACTCAATGATCTCACCCAGCAGCATGAAGAAGGAGACGATACCGGCGGTCTTGTAGTCACCTGAGGCAAAGGCGGCCGAGATGGCGATGGCCACCAGCTCGTTCACGGTCATGTGCCCCTTGGAAAGATCCTTCCATGCCGTCAGCATGATGGGATAACCCAGGATCACGGCACCCACGGCGGCACTGAACGCGGCCACCTGTTCACCACCCTCGACGAGCCATTCCACGAGGAAGGAGTTCACGACGAAAATGACACCGATCAGGGTCTGGGTGAGCTTTACCGGGATGTGCTCATGATCATGCCCGCAGCTGGAGCAGCCCTCCTCATCATGATCGTGGTCATGATGGTGGTGATCATGGTCATGGTGGTGATGGTCATGATCGTGGTCATGATGCCCATCGCCCTTGTTGGAAAGCAGTGAGGTTACCTGCATGATTCTGTCCTTCGTTGGTAGGTGACTAAAACTGGCTCTAAAATACTCGGTTCTCCATGGGCATTTGCGCCCATCGTATCCCTACTGATTCATCTTCCCGCGTTTGCGCGGCTCCGGCGTCATCAGGATCCGAAGCTCGCGCTCCTTGCCGTCCGGACGGGTGGGAAGGTAAAACTTGTCCTGCGCATTGGTCAGCACCCGGTGCAGTGACGCGATCTTCAGGCGCTGTTCAAAAAGTTCCGGGTTGCGCTCGTAGTATGGAAGCTGGTCCTTGAAGTAGGAAGCCTCCGCGGCAACGGCCTGAACCACCTCGTTGCTTCTCGAGATGGAGGCCAGCACCACTGAGTTGGAACGCCCCTTCGCATCCTCGACAGCCGAGGTAAGGTAACTCCGGGCCTGGGAGATTCCCTGCGCGCTCAGCTGCTCGGAGTTGAGCACATCATCAAATCTCGGCTTCACATACATGGGAGCCCGCGCATCCACGACCATAAGCTCCGGCTTGATTCCAAGCTCGGTATCGATGATCTGCTTCTCGAACCGGTTCTTGACCGATTCCTGAAAGGCCGGACGCTGCTTGTAGATCGCATCTTCCGCGGTAAACCGGGCCGAAGCGTAGAAGATCGCATTATCCAGGAGATTCTCAACCACGTTGGTACTGTTGCGGAAGGCGAGGACGTAACGGACCGGATCAGAGATGCGGTACTTGAGGGTCGCCCTAACGTGGATGATGTTGAGATCGGAGGTTAGCGTGTAGCCATGCGCACCGGGAGGAATGATGTCCGCGGCATTCGGATCATCCCCGGCGGCCAGCTGCTCATCAGTGAAATTCAACCAGCCCTTGGTCGACCTTGCAGAGCGGCTCTCGCCAACCGGAATGCGGACGACCTCGTCGATGGGATAAGGGAAGGCCCAGTGCAGTCCGGGACGCTTCACCTGGTCGGCACCCGAGCCCACCGGCTTTCCAAAGCGCAGGATGATGGCAACCTCATTGGGTTCCACCGTCTTCACGCAGGAGAAAAGGAATCCGGCAACCAGGACACCCACCAGAATCTTGACGAAGAAGAAGCTGGAGCTGAGTGCCTCGGAAAGGGCACGGGTGTTGGAATCCTCCAGCACCTCGCGGGAGACTTCGGTCTCACCCTCGGGTTCCTCCTTCTCCTTCCTTTGAACCCCAAGCTGCGCGAGGGCGTCCTCCGGCGAAGGCGAACCGCTTCCACCTCCCTGCCCTTCCGGGGTCCCGGTGGAGGAGGACTCCTCTTCGGGCTCTTCGGGATGATTGTGTTTTTCGTCGCTCATGACTTTCTACAAAATTGGCTTACTTGTCTTTCCTGCTGCCGGAACCCTGAAGTAGGTTCAAGGGCTCCGCACCTTCGTCGAGAATCAGCGTGGCCCGCTCTGCGAGGGCATCCTCGAGTGCGTTCAGCCGAAGGATCAGGATGGCCAGCTCGGGATTCTCCTCGAAAACCTTGTAACTCTTGGCCGCCTCGGCATCCGCCTTGCCCTCGATCAGCCGGGCCTCGGCCTCGGCCTTGGCAAGGATCTCCTGGCTCAGGCGATCCGCCTCGGCACGGATCTCACTGGCGCGACGATCACCCTCGGCACGGATCTTCTCCATGAGGCTCTGGCGCTCCTGGATCATGCGCTCGAACACCGCCTGTGTGGTGCTTTCCGGCAGGCCAAGCTGCTTGACACCAAGCATCACGATCTCGATGCCATATTCCTCCACGGCCGATTGCGAGATCATGGTCTTCATCTCGTTCTCGATCTGGTCGAAACGCAGCGACTCTTCATCCGCGGAAACCAGCGCACTCAGCGGATACTGGCCGAGAACGCTGTTCTTGGCGTTGCGGATGAGGTTCTCCAGGGCGCTCTCGGCGTCCTTGTCGTTGCCGTCCTCAAAGCGCTCGAGGTAGACCTTGGGATCGTGGATCTTCCAGCCGATGTAGATCGTCGCCAGGATGCTGAACCCGTCCTCGGTCTGGGTCTGTTCCAGCTTGCGGTCCATGGCGCGGATCCGGTTGTCGAACTTGTAGACCTTCTGCAGAGGCCAGGGCAGCCGGAAGTTGAAACCGGGATCGGTGATCGTCTTGTGGTGGCGTCCCAGCTGCGTCACGATCGCAATGTCCGTCGTGCGCACCTGGAAGGTGAGCAGGAGAAACAGAAAGATCACAGCGAGGATTCCCGCCGTAACCAGGGTCAGTGGATTCTTCTTATTCATGGTCTGCTAAAAATGGATTTCTCTTGATGAAGTCGTCTGCCTACTTGCGCTTTTCGGCCTCTTCGCGGGCCTTCTTCTCGGCCGGGGTCTCAACATTGATCCCGAGGAGTCCCTGGTCGATTTTCTCTTCCAGGTTCATCACGATGGTGTCGTCGGTGTTCCCAGCGGTAATGATGTACTTCCGGGTTCCCTTCATGGCCTCGGCCAGGGTCTTCAGGTGGGTGCGTTCCTTGAAGACGTTCGGGGACGCGGTATAGGCGGCAATCTGGTTCGTGAACCGTGAGGCCAGCGAGGCGGATTCCGCCATCACTCGGAATTTGTAGGCCCTGGCCTCCTCGATGGTCCTGTTGGCGTTCGCATGGGCTCGGGGAACCTCGCGGTGACGGTGGGCCATCGCCTGCAGGATCCTTGTCTCCTTGGCCTGCAGGGCACTGTTGATCGCCTCGTAGGAGGAAGCCACGCCGCCGTCCTCACCACCCCCGATCGGGGGATGGACATCCTGGAGTCCGACGAACACGACCTTCACGCCAAGCTTGGCATTGTCCGCCTCCTTCTGGATCCGCTGCTTGAGTTCCTCGGCCGTCCTGGAACGCCCGGACGACATCACCTCATCCACATCGATATTCACGAAGCGACGAACGGTCTCGCGGTAGGCGATCTCCTCCAGCAGCTTGGCACCATCGGCATGGTTGTAGGCCCAGTCCCTGAGGTTGTTGATGACGAAGTGGACCGGGATGCTGACCGTCAGCAGGTTGACTGGAACCCGCTTGGTCTGCTCTCCGCTTTCCGAGTCCTGGCTTTCCGTCAGTTCGGCGTTGGCAACCAGCATGTGGAACTCCTCCTCATAATGCTTCTGTGTCCAAAGCAGCAAACGTGAGGCATGTTCCTCATCCTCGGGAATGAACCCGACACTGATCTTCTGGAGTTCCTTTGGGTTGTAGCGGTAGATCTTGTCGATCGGCCAGGGAAGCTTGAAATGAAAACCCGGTTCCAGGACGGCATCTCCAACCGGCTTGCCCGCCCTTTCCAAGAGTGCCTGCTCATGAGGCCGGACGATGACAAACATGCTGGAGACAAAGAGGGCTCCCAGCTGGAGCAGCACGATCCAGATGAAGGCGCGCTCCAGGAAGCGGTAGAACCAGGTCTCGGAAACCTTGAAGCCGAACTGGTAGTCGAGAGCCTGCGAAACGGTGGAGATGATTCCTCCAGGCTGCCCCAGCAGTCCAACCAGCCGGCTTTCGTAGAGCAGGCGGGCCCGCTGACCCTTCACCCTTGGTCGATAGATCTCAAAAATCAGTCCAATGGCCAGCTCAATGGCCGCAAAGACGAGAATACCGAAAAGGATCCTTCCCACCACCAGGTCGACCTTGTCGAATTTCAGCATGGTCGTGGCCTCGATGGCTGCGCTGGCAAGGCTGAGCAGGGCCCCCATCATCATGTAGGACCCACCCGGCCTGAGGAGACGCTGCCCTTCCAGGAGTGCGAGGGTTGTGGAATATTTGCCCAGAAGGAAAAGGGTCAGGAACAAAAGGGCGTAAAAACCAAGGGCAACGTAGGCCGCCCCCTGGCCATGGGGCTCGAACTTCGCGATGAAGGAGTTCAGGAACCATGCTCCAGCCCCCATCAGGATCACGAGAAAGGTCGTGAAGGTGGGAACAAAAAAGCGCTCATACTGTTCGCGCGCCTTCTTGGCATCGAGGGAATCCTCGCCATCCGACTGAAACAGGTTGGAACTGTCCGGACGTGATTTCAGTTCCTCGAACTCCAGCCGTTCCGCCGCTTCCCGCGCCTCCAGGCGCATCTGGAAGACCGTGACGCCACAGATCAATGTGCCCAGCGCATAGAACATCGCCGTGGCAAGCGAGGTGATGGAGCCGGTCATCTGGGCCACGAAGGCCCCGACCACCGACACGATCAGCATGATCACCAGGTTGACCAGGCCGATTTTTTGGATGTTTCGTTCTTTGTTCATTCAGTCAGATTGAATTTCAGGACAGGTCACGGTCTTGGAACAGGATCAGTCCCACCGAAAGCGTGGCGGTGAGGTAGGCCACTAGGTAGACGGCCGACATCCCGACATAACTCCAGGGTGCTCCGGCCACATGGATGGCGTCGGCGAGCCAAAGAACCTGCCAATTCGGAAGCACGCCATAGGCAATCCTGGCGAGGAAGGATCCTGCGTCCGCCGCACGTCCAAAGAGATAGTCCGACATCAACCCAAGGAGGAAGATGACGGAACAGACGGACAATGTGGGAATCGTATCGAGACGGGTCGAACACGCCAGGGCAATGGCGGCGAGCAGCCAGACGGCAAAAAGCACGAGCACAGCCACCGGGATGATCTTCCACTCGACGCCGGTTGCCTCGTCTCCGTAGGTGTTGATGTGATCGTCCAGGAAGAAGGCGATGACAATGAAGGCGAGGGTCTGTGTGATGACAAAGGCAAAGACGGTGTCGGAGACAAACCCCCTCCTCAGAAAGAAGTTCGAAAAACCACCCGCCGCAAAGGCCAGGATCATGAAGCCATACCAGACCGAGGCCCCCTTCAAATCGGCGGAGCCATAGGTGTCATAGGCCATTCGCGAGGCCACCAGGGATGAAAGGGTGTTACAGTAGCAGAGGATCACAAGGCCTCCTGCGATTCCAAAATACTTGCCAAGGAGAAACTTGGTCCTGCCAATGGGTTTGGACATGACAGCCAGGGCGGTCCCGGAACGGATCTCGCGACTGAGCGAGGCTGAGGCACTCAGGACGGCCCCCAGGAGCCCTGCCACCAGCATGATGGCCAGCGTACCATCCCTGACCATGTCGATATCGTCGTCCATGGCGAAATAGGGAACCACCGCCGTAAAGACGCTGAATGCACAGGAAGAGGCGAGAAGCAGCAGAAAAATCGGCTGCCTCGCCAGCTCCCAAAAGGCATTGCTGGTGATGGCCAGAAAAGTTCGCATGAGTCACTTTAGTCCCACCCAGGCCCAATCTGTTCAATCAGAGCCCATCGCACATTTGTGCGATGCCGGACAGGAAAAGGCGGAGAGCCTGCACAAAACCGGGGTGAATACGCAAGTCATTGCGCCCCCGCCCCGGAATCTTTTACACAACGGAAAGCACCCCTTAAGATGGACATATCAATGAAATGTCAAATGACACGGGCCGGAGCCAAGCATCTCCTAACCAGGAAATCCACTTCCTGGCTGATGGCCTTGGGCTGCCTGATCGCATCTCCTCCACCCATGAAATCCGGGGAACCGGGGCCGGAGCCCCATTTGGTGGAAAGAGCGATCCGAAAGGGCACCGAATTCATCGGTTTCGCGGCCGTCCCCAAGGCGGGATTTCACGAGTTTTACACGGCCGATCTTCAATCGGGGCACTCCGGTTGTTCGGAAAAACACACGGACTTTTGCGTGGAAACCATATCGAGAATGGGAGGAACCTTTCTCGATGCCCATCGCATCACCACGGATCCCATCCATCTCAAGGCAGCTGAAAAATGCGCGGAGACACTCATCGTCGGACAGAGGCAGTCCGGGGCTGGGCAAGGGCCATCCACATGGCCCCGGCGGACCGAAGGGAGGTCTGGTACCTCAATCGCCTGGACGGAAGCCCGGTCACCTATCCGGATGATTCCGTCCTCCATGCCCCACACTAGGGCTGGCACGACTGGAGAATCGGCAAATTCCCCCACAACACCACCCTGCTGGAAGGGAACGCCACACCTGCAGCCCTGCTTTTCCTGATCCGCTTCGATGAGGCGAAACGCTTCTCCGACGCCCGGATCCATCAGGCAATTGAAATTTCCTTCAATTCCCTCCTCAACTCCCAGTATCCCAATGGCGGATGGTCAGCCCACTACGATCGTTTCCTGAATACTGCCCCGATCCCCGGGCAGTATACCGTCAAAGGAACCTCGTTGAGCCAGCCTTTCCCACCCGAGCCAAAGCTCATCGATGAAGGTTGTCATGTCATCAGAGACGGGAACATTCCAGCACTCATCCGCCTGTTGCTTGAGGCATACCGGATTTACGGGAAGGACTCCTATCTCGAGGCGGCGAAACGCACCGGTGAATTCCTGATCCAGGCCCAACTGCCCTCGCCCTACCTGGGATGGGTGGAGCAATACGACGCCCAAATGAGGCCCACTGTCAGCAAGGGGCAGTTCGCTGGTCCATCCACGAGGGCAACGCTTGAAGTGATCGAGGGTCTGCACCTTCTCCGTGAGAGCACCGGCGAGGAACGCTTCATGGTTCCCATCATCCAGTCGCTCCGGAAGCTGAACCAGGATTCCTTGCCTGAAGACCTGAAAACAAAGGCCACCCAATGGCAACAAGTGTATCTTCGGACAGGGGCCCGGACGGCTACGCCACAGCCCCGGACGTCTTCGCGGCGGATTGGAGAGATCCTCGAAAAGCAGGATCCCGTCACGGGTGCGTGGGTCAGCGACGCCATTACAAGGGAAGGAGCTCGACAGGTGGAGCTTCAGACCTTCCTTCAATCGATGTCCGACCTGTTGAGCTGGATACAGACCAACTCCGACCCCCAGTCCGCGCAGAAGTAGTCAGGAAGACGGACAGGCGCTACCCAGCAAGACCAGCGAACTCCATGTAGCGGTCGAAAACGTCGGTATTGTCAATGAATCCCGAGAACTTCGAGGCACCCGGGCCCACTGCTGTGAGGGGAACATAATCGGCGGTATGGGCGTTCCCTGCCCAACCGATACCCCAGTGGTTGGCCAGAAGCTGGCCCAGCTGGTTGGTGGGTGAATTCATCATTTCATAAAGAGCCTCCCCCTTCTTCTTGAGGAACCTTTGAAAGAATTCCACCTTCTCGATGGGGGCCTTGTAACCCGTGGCATCAGCGATGACGTTGCGAATGTCCATGATCCCGGCATCCTTGCCCATCCGCTTGAGCATTTCGCCGAGAGACGCCTTGGCTTCCGAAAGCTGGTGAAGCAACAGGTTGCTTGCGACGTAATTGGCTCCCGTGCCGTTCAGGCCCGGGTTGCCGTTGCCATGGTCCGTCGTGATGACGACGAGTGTCTCGGGGTGGGACTGCTGATACTGCAGGCAAACCTCAAGCGCCTCGTCAAAGGCGATCTGATCGCGGAAGGCCCCAATCGCATCGCAGGAATGGCAACCGTGATCCACACGCCCACCTTCCACCTGCAGCATGAACCTCTTGGACCCACCCAGCCGACCGAGGGCGGCCCGGGTCATGGCGGCAAGGGTCGGGACACTCTTCTTGAGCTCCGGATCATTCACATGGTCCACCGTGTAGGGAAGGTGCCCGGTCGCAAACAATCCCAGCCACTTGTCCCCACCTTTTGCCGACTCGATCTCAGAGCGTTCCGTAAAGACCTGGTAACCGGCCTTCCTGTAGTCGCCCAGCAGGTCCCGCTTGTCCTTGCGCTTGTCCGCACCGAAATACTTCGAGCCTCCGCCCAGCAGCACATCCACCTCCTTCTCGAGATACTGCTCGGCAATCTTATCTGCCATGCTGCGCTTGGGAACGCTGGCGGCAAATCCGGCAGGAGTCGCATGGGTGATCTCCGTCGTGGTGACCAACCCACGCTTCCAGCCCTCCTTTCGGAGAATTTCGTAAATGGGCGTGACCGGCTTCATTCCGGGCAACATGTTCACCGCGCCGTTGGGAATCCTTTGCCCTCCACCCCAACTGGAAGAGGCTGCCGAGGAATCCGTCACATAGGAATCCAGGGACCTCATGTTGACGAAGCAGGTGCTGGCTTCGGCCCGCTTCAGGAGTTCTGTCCAGACCAAAGGGCGTTTCCTGAGGATCTGGGAAAGGTAGTCGGCACAGGTAAGGGTTCCCATGCTCATGCCATCACTCACCAGATGGATGATGTTTTGGGGGGCATCGGGAAGCTTTTCGGCTGCGTGAAGCCGGATTCCAGGGGCGCTGACAAGGGCTCCGGTGGCTACACCAGTTCCCGCGAGAAAGGCACGTCGATCAAAGGGAGAGTTCATGGTATTCGAGCCCAGGCCCACCCCTTGGTGGACTGCGGACGGGTCTGGAGACGCTTGAACGTTATCGAACCTTCAAGAATCCGGCAATCATCGTGATGATGAGCCCGAGAAAAAAGATGACCGTGGTCCACTTGAGTGCATTTCCCCTCATCTTCTGCGCCACGGAGGTGCGGCCCACCATGAACGAGGCCAGAAGGATGACCAGGAAGGCGAGCAGCATCTTCATGCCCATCATCATGTGATAAGGGCCGTCTCCCTCGTGCGCATGACGGGTGACCCCCAGGTAATTGTAGAAACCGCTCAGCAGTATGATTCCCCCGCCGATGTGCACGGCCTTCTTCCAGCGGCGGACCACCTCGGTCATCACCGCGCCCCGCTTGTCCTCATCCAGTGCCGCCTGCAGGGATGGAAGAATGATGAAACGCTGAAAAAACGCTCCACCCACCAGGATGACCGCCGCCAGCACATGGGCCCATCGGGACAGCAAAGCCACGACATCGAGGGAGGAGTCCGGGGCAATTCCATCGGGTAGTTCAGCTCCCTGGCTGGAAAGGACGCCCGCAAACAAGGTGATCGATGAGAGCAGGAGGATTCGTGACGACTGGTTCATGGAATTAGAAAAGCACAGATTCACTTCGCACAAAAGGCCTCATACGCGCCTCCCATCAATTGGCCGGCATCCCTGCGGATCTCCTCCTCGGTCACACCCCAGCCCGCCCGGTTCAGGTCCTCGTACTTTTCCGTCAACACCTTGGCGATCACCCGGCGCGAGTGGCCCCACTTGTAGATCACCTGGTCCATGACGCGGGCATCCGAGTGCTGCAGCGTCACGCTCATGCCGATCAACTCCAACCGCATCCGGCTCATCTCCTCGATGATTGAGGGGATGTTGGTGAACCACCAGCAGCCAAAGACGTGGAGATTGTTGAACTTCCTCGCGGCGACACACAGCTCATGCTGGTTCTCGCGGGAGAGTGCCGTGAGGAGGAACTTGTTCTGCGGAAATTCGGCAAAGAGTCGCTCGAAGGACTCCATGTCACACTTGGCCAATCCATCACCAGCCATCCTGAGCAGCGGATTCACGCCCCGCTTCACGCCCGGCATCAATGCGAAGGGAAGGCCGGCCTCCCTGCAGTGTGGAAGGATTGCCTCGCGAATGATGCGCACGCAGACGGACTCATCCGGATAGCGGAAGGTCGGCGGCAGGGAAACCATCAGGAACCGGGCATCCATTTTCTCCGTCCAGTCGGAGAGGAACCTCCGGATCCCGGAAAAAGTCGCCTCATTCAGGTCCGCCGAATCGATGTAGCCCCAATCGGAAAGCTGCTTCCAAGACGATTCCCATTCCAGAAGAAGCGGATCAATCCTGAGTGCTGCGGTGAAACGCGGATCCCTCTCAAAGCCCTTCTCCCAAACCGGCCGCTCCAGGTCATCGAAGGGGGAGTTCGTCATGCAAATGCTTTTCACCTTTGCGAGCTCCATGCACCTGCCCACATAGTCCCGGGGATCCTGGCCTGCAAACCAGTTCCTCAGTGAGGCCAGGTCCTGTTTTCTAGGATCCAGCCCCAGGGCATTCAGCGTGGTCAGGACTCCGCGGCATGCCTCCGAGATGGGGGAATTCCTTACGAAGAGGGCATCCCAGATCCGCTCGGCCTGTTGCGATTTGGAAAGGGAGAAGAATTCGTCGTGGGGAAAGTCGAAGTAGCGGAACGCTTCGGCAACTAGGTAGTGATAGACCAGCAGGTCATCCAATCCCCAAAGAAGAAGATCACCGAAGGCGGGATCGTAAAGGTGGGTATGGATATCCATGGCCTCAGTCTCTGAAACCACACGGGATACCACGCCAGGCAGCTCTTTGAGAGGCAGGAAGTCCGTATTCATGGCGCGGGACCATATCCAAGACCCTATAGCCTATCCAGCAATTCCCGGAGACATCGGGGCGATACCCGCCCGGGAAAAAGGGCAGAAGCCGGTGGCTGAGGCAGGACATCCAGAAGGCCCGGTTGTCCATGTGCCTTCCAGCACCCGTTCTCCGCTTCTCCCGTTTTGCCTTCCCCCTGACGTCAGGGTTGGAAATCCGTATCCATCAATCGGCAATAGCCGTAGGTATCGTGCCAGACAGACTCGAACGCTGCGGTTTCCAGGGACCACCCGTTTCGAAAGCCATATACCGGGTAGGCAAACCGGGTTGTTGACAAGGGGGACACCCTCCGTTTGCATGGCGTCAGTGGGGGGCTCTCCGTGGATCCGACGGGACGAACGCGCCCCAAAGGAGGAGGAATGAGAGAGAAGACACACAGATGGAGCATCAGACCTCTCGAGGGAAACGGCGCCAGAAAGCCGATCAACCTCAAGGAGGGCGAAACCTTCGTCGGCAGGAGTGAGGACAAGGAAATCTTTCTGCCTGACAA
>CAZKNW010000078.1:0-11416 GCA_964554035.1 uncultured Verrucomicrobiota bacterium | reverse complement strand
GGCGCCCTATCCACGTCCGTCTTTTTCATTCTCGCCACCCTCAGCTACGTGCTGCTCTTCGGCGTGGTCTCCTTCACCTCGATGGGCAATGCATTCTACTCCGCGTCTTCGGCAGTCATGAGCCGGGGCGGCCTTTTCGGTCATTGGGAATGGTTCCGAAAACGCCAGCAAGGAGGAGAGCTGACCCCGCCACGCGGCTTCCTTGACCGGGTCCTTGCGTTCATTCCGTGGCTCCAGCAGGACACCCGTGCCCTGATCGCCAAGGATGCCCGCATCTTCTGGAGAGACACCACGCAGTGGGGACAGACCATCATGCTGTTTGGCCTGCTGGGCATCTACATCCTCAACCTGAGGCATTTTTCCCAGCAGATCATCAACCCCTTCTGGATCCACCTCGTTTCATTCCTCAACCTTGGCGCGTGCTCATTGAACCTGTCCACCCTGACCACCCGTTTCGTCTATCCACAATACTCTCTGGAAGGAAAGCGACTGTGGGTCGTCGGCATGGCTCCTTTGGGAATGAAACGCCTCATCATGACCAAGTACTGGGTAACCTCCACCGCGTCGCTGATCATCACGGTGACCCTGATCAACCTCTCCTGCCACATGCTGAAGCTGCCACAGGACCGCACCATCTTTTTCAACATCGTGGTCACCATCATGACGTATTCCCTGACGGGACTAGCCGTCGGCATCGGAGCGCTCTACCCAAACCTGAAGGAGGACAATCCCGGCAAGATCGTCAGTGGATTCGGGGGAACCCTCTGCCTCGTCCTGTCCTTCGTCTACATCATCGTGAGCATCCTCCTGCTGTCCGCAGTCACGTCATGGACGACCTACTTCCTGCAGCCGACGCCGGCCCTGCTCCTCGGATGCGGTTTCTTCCTCCTCTCGTCGTTTTTCCTGGGCATCGTTCCGCTCCGGTGGGGCGTGCATCAGGCGGAGAATTCGGAGATCTAGCGATCATTCCCCAAAAGACAACTCCCCACCGGAACCACTGAACTTCCGGAAGAGCTTCTCATGGGTCGCCAGGGCGGCATTGATGGTGATCGGCGTGCTTCGACTGATGTCCTGCAGAAGATCGATCACCACCTCGACCTGGGAAGGTGGAATGGAGGACGCCATCATGGCCGTACGGGACCAGTCGACGAGATCCTGATGGGAGATCTTGAAGTCCCGATACTCGGAGATCTTGACCGCGACGTCCCCGATGGTCACCTTGTCCATCATTCCGGCTTCCTTACCAGTGCCTCAGCCCAATGGGCCAGTTCCTTGTCGCCCATGGTGACATCCGCAGTGACCAGCTCAGTCTCCCGTTTCCAGTCATGCCCCTCAGGGACGGTCACCGTTACCCCAAAAACATGCTCAGAACGGCCCGGGATCTTCATCCTGCCTTCAGATCCTTCAGCACTCCATCCGTCCGGAAGATGCAGCCGAAACCGGGCTTCCGTGGGTTCAGCCGCATGGTTGCTGACCCTGAGATTCAGCTTCAGTTCCCGGTCTGCCGAGACAGTCTGACCGTAGGGATGGAACCATGCCCACTGCTCATCCAGCGCAAAGTCGACATGAGGCCACGGTGTCAATCCAGCGATCTCACCCGCACGTTTCCGATACTTCTGGATCAGCTCATCCAGCTGCACCCTGGTGTAGTAAAACACATGGGTGACATGTTGGTTCATCAGCCCGTGCCCCTGCTCCTGGACCTCCCCGATGATCTCCATGCACTTGAAGTAACCCGTGTCCTCATCCATCAGGTTCCGATTGAGGAGACAATAGTCGTCCATGCCTGAAGGTGTGAATCCATCGCCGACAAACAAGACCCCCTTGCGCCCCTTCGGAACGGCAAGAAGCGCGCCGTGGTAATAGGTCTGCGCCGGGAAGAATCGGAACTGCAGCGAGAACCCATGCCAGTCGATCGTGTCCCCGTCCTTCATCACCTGCATATTGGAAACCCCGTTCTCCGTCAGGCCCGGCAGGAACCAGCTGCCCGGGTTCGCAATGACATCGCCATACTCCTCAAGGGTATAAACCGGGCAACCGAAGGCCTTGGATGCCGCCTCGAGCTGATTGGTATGATCATCGTGGATGTGCGTTGCAAAGATTCCCTCCACCCGGTCCACGATGCCCGCCTCCATCTGTTGCTTCACAAAATCCAGTATCTTGGGATAACCGCAGTCGATCAGGAAGCCCGCCCCCGTTTCAGAAACGAGCAATCGGCTGGTGGCATGGGCAATGATCCATTCAGGCATGGGATCATGCCGGCTGTAGGGCATCAGCTCAAAGTCAGCACCCTCTCCCAGCACCCGTTCCGCGCAGATCTTCATCCGGTCCTCCTTGAAGTACCAATGCAGTGCCGAGGTCGAAAGGTAGTTCCGGTAAACGGCGCGGACCCGCTCAAGCAACATCGCAATCTCCCTTCCAGGTTCCGTGATGATCCTTCCCCTCGCGGGCACCAGGACATCAAAGTCCATGGACTGAATCTTCTCCAATGACGCCACCAGGTCCGCAAGACGGGCGGCATAGCCGTGATAGCCCCGGATCCTCGCATCAGGAATCGCATCCTGTAAGCTGTAGAGGTCAGGCACCTTGCCACCAGCCAGGATCAGGTCACCCGTGAAGGCAACCTTGCTACCCTCCCTTTCCATCCAGAATGTCAGCGAATCCCGGGTGTATCCCGGCGTGGCGACCACTCCCACGGTCGAACCGTTGACGATCACCTTCTCACCATCCGAAAGCCATTGCTTTACTGGGAGGGCTTGCGAAAGGATCCGGGTAGACTGCTGATCGTAGTAATGGAAGCGCTTCTTCCAGAAGGCATCCCAATGGGCTTCTGGCTCGGCGATCAGTTCCTTCTGAAGCCCGGGGGCATGAATGGCTGCGCCTTTATCCGCATCTTCCCGCACCGGTTCCAGAAGATCCCTGCGATGATGACTGACAAAGACCTGTGCCGCCTTCGCCTCCACCCCTTCCGGCAAACGGTAGAATCCGACCACTTCATTCCCGGCACGCACGGCAACTCTATTGACGGAGCCCGTCCGCTCCAGTTCCACCCAACCGGGCAGTGCCCCGGCAACCGCGGAGGTAAGAGAGTGAGAGAGCAGTCCTGCTAAAACCAAAAGAGCCGGGTTGAACACCCGGCTCCCTTGTGTGGAATCCTTTATGGAAATCATCGTTTACTTCGAAACAGTCTCAGTCTCGCCCTCCTTCTTCTGGGAGAACGTGATCTTTTCCCCGTCGTAGGAGACATCGACCACCTTGTTGTCCTGAATCGTTCCCCTGAGCAGTTCCTCGGCAAGTCCATCCTCGAGATACTTCTCAACGGCGCGGCGCATGGGGCGTGCCCCATATTCGGGGTTGTAGCCCTTTTCGACGATGAAGTCCTTGGCCTTTTCATCAAGCTCGAGGGTGATCTTCCTCTCGACCAGCAGCTCAACGACCTTCTCGATCTCAAGATCCAGAATCTCGATCAGATCCTTCTTGGTCAGCGACCGGAACACGATCACCTCATCGAGGCGGTTGAGGAATTCCGGACGGAAGGCCTTCTTGGCTTCTTCACGAATCTTCTCCCGATGACCTTCCTGAGTGGCATTCTCATCATCGTTATTGAAACCGATAGCCGCATCCTTCTTGGTGAACTCGGCTCCCACGTTGGATGTCAGCAGGATTACCGTGTTGCGGAAATCAACCACGCGACCCATGTTGTCGGTCAACTTGCCCTCTTCAAGGATCTGGAGGAGCATGTTGGTGACATCCGGATGTGCCTTTTCGATCTCATCGAAAAGCACGACCGAATATGGACGACGGCGAACCTGCTCGGAAAGTTGCCCCCCCTCTTCATATCCAACATAGCCGGGAGGGGAACCCACCAGGCGGGAAGTCGTGAACTTCTCCATGTATTCGCTCATGTCGATCTGGATGAGCGCCTTCGGGTCGCCAAACATGAGCTCGGCAAGCGATTTGGCCAGAAGGGTCTTGCCGACACCGGTCGGGCCCAGCAGTGCGAACGAACCAATCGGACGCTTGGGATCCTTGAGGTTGGCACGTGAACGGCGCAAGGCCTTGCAGAGCTCGGTGACCGCCTCATCCTGGCCCACCACGACGCCCATCATCTCCTTCTCCATGTCGAGAAGCTTGCGGGCCTCGTTCTGCTCCATGCGGTTCAACGGAATGCCGGTCCACTTGGAAACGACCTGGAGGATCTCATCCTCATCGATGCTGATCCGCTTGTCCTCATTCTCGGCCTTCCATTCCTTCAGGATGTTCTCAAGGGCCTCCTTCGCATTCTTTTCCTTGTCGCGCATGGCGGCTGCACCCTCAAAGTCCTGGTCCTTGATGGCCCTTTCCTTGCGGGTTTTGATGTCCTCGATCTCGGCCTCGAGGCCCTTGACGTCCGGCGGGCGGGTCATGGCCTTGATACGGCCACGGGCACCGGCCTCATCCATCAGGTCGATGGCCTTGTCAGGGAGGAAACGGCCGCTGATATAGCGGTCGGAAAGCTTGACCGAGGCCTCAATGGCAGCGTCGGTGTAGTTGGCCTTGTGGTGCTCCTCATACTTCGGACGCAGGCCTGTGAGGATCTGGATGGCCTCATCAATGGAAGGCGCCTCGACCCTGACCGTCTGGAAACGTCTTTCAAGTGCCGCATCCTTCTCGATGTATTTGCGATACTCGGAAAGTGTGGTCGCACCGATGCACTGCATCTCACCCCGGCTCAGGGCGGGCTTGATGATGTTGGATGCATCCATGGTGCCTTCCGCGGAACCTGCACCCACGATGGTGTGAAGCTCATCGATGAAGAGGAGGATGTTCTTGGCCCGACGAATCTCGTCCATGACCGCCTTGATCCTCTCCTCGAACTGTCCCCGATATTTGGTCCCGGCCACCATGAGGGCCAGGTCAAGGGTGATCACACGCTTCGTGCGAAGGATCTCGGGAACATTCCCCTTGGCAATCTCCTGGGCCAGACCCTCGACGATTGCCGTCTTGCCCACACCGGCTTCACCCAGCAATACCGGGTTGTTCTTGGTGCGACGACAGAGCACCTGGATGACACGCTCGATCTCTTCGGCACGCCCGATGACCGGATCCATCTCACCCTTGCGTGCAATTTCGGTCAAGTCGCGACCAAAAGCCTTCAACGCCGGAGTCTTGGTCTCCGACTTCTTGCCGGAGGCACCGGGACCGGCAGTCTGCTCGACTTCCTCACCCCCTTCTTCTCCACCGGAAAAATTGGGGTCCAACTCCTTCAGGATCTCCTGACGGGCCAGTTCGATGTCGATGTCCAGTCCCTTGAGCACCTTGGCGGCCACACCATCGCCTTCACGAAGCAGTCCCAGAAGGATGTGCTCGGTACCAACATAGGTGTGGTTGAGATTCTTCGCCTCCTTGGAGGCCAGCGACAGGACCTTCTTGACCCGGGGAGTGTAGGGGATGTTGCCGATCATCTTTTGGTCGGGACCGGTCCCAACCTGCTTCTCCACCTCAAGCCGGACTGTCTCCAGATCCAGGCCCAGATTCTTCAGGACGTTGACCGCGACGCCCTGTCCCAATTTGATCAGCCCGAGCAAAAGGTGCTCCGTTCCCACGAAATTGTGGTTAAAACGATCCGCCTCTTTTCGAGCCAGCGCCAACACCTGTTGGGCTCTTGGGGTGAAGTTGCTCATCGCTTCATCGCTCATACGTCTAAAATTATATCGGTAAAAGGGTTTGTCCAGCCGTTAGCACGATCACTATGCACTGTTTTTATCGGGTTTGGGACGACCAACCGAGGCCAATCGTTCACGTAAAATGTCTGCACGAAGCAAGTCTCGTGCATCTGACGCAAGTTTTCCATCCGCAGCCTGCTGTAAATGGTTCGGCTGCGTGACGATGAACAACTCATCAATCTTATGAATCGACAGATCCTCGAAATAACCTAACTCCACACCCAATCTCAGGAGCGAAAGGAGGTTCATGGTCTCCTTCGAGGAGATGCTGTAGGCGTTGGAAAGTGTTCCGTAGGCGCGACCTATGTGATTCCAGACCGTTTCCGGGCGATCATCGAGAAGTTTCTCCCGGGCGTTCTGCTCGTTGCCAATGATCTGTGAAAGCACCTTGCTGAGCCGCTGCACGATCTCAGGCTCGGATTCTCCCAGGGTCATCTGGTTCGAGATCTGGAAAACATGGCCCAAGGTGTCCGTGCCCTCCCCATAGAAGCCGCGAACGGCCAGTCCCAGCTTGTTCACCGAATTCACCACCTGGTTCACCTGCTCCGCCAGAACCAGGCCCGGCAGGTGGAGCATCGCGCTCACGCGAATGGCGGTGCCGACATTCGTGGGACAGGCGGTCAGGTAGCCAAACTCCCCTGAAAACGCATAGGGAAGCCTTTCCTCCAGCTCATCATCCAAGCCATTGATCGCCTCCCAGGCCTCGGTGATCTGAAAACCGGGACGGATGGCCTGCATCCGGAGGTGATCCTCCTCATTGACCATCACACAGAGGGATTCCTCCTTGTTGATCACCACGGCGCTGCCCGCGCCACGGGCGGCGTGTTCACGACTGATCAGGTGACGCTCGACCAGAAGCTGCTTTTCCTGCGACTTCAGCGCATCCATCGACTCGATGAAGCCATCGTCGAAAAGGGACAGCGACTCGATCTCCGGAAGGATTCGCTCCATGATCTCGATCTTCGCCTTGCGCTTGGCCCAACCAGGAAAGGGAGCCGAATCGAGATTTCGGGCAAGGCGGACGCGGCTGGAAAGCACGATGTCGTCGTTGGGCCCCCTGCGCTGGCAGAGTTCCTCCGGAGACAGTAGAAAATCCTCGACCCTCATGATTCTCCCGCCTCCAGCTGGGCCTGTGCCCGAAGTTCCCTGATCTCGTCCCTGACCCGGGCCGCCTCTTCAAATTCCTCCCCCTTGATGGCCTCCTCCAGCCGGGCCTCCAGCTCTGAAAGCTGATTGGCCACGTTCTGCTGGATCGCAAAAGCCTTGGGGATCTTGCCCACGTGCTGTTCGCCACGATGCATCGTCTTGAGCATGCCCCTCAACTGGCCCGCAAAGGTGTCGTAGCACTCGGAGCATCCAAATCGAAGATTCTTCTTGAAGTCCGCCTGGGTGAATCCACAGCAGGGACAGATCGCCTCCTCGCTGGAAACCTCCTCAAGGGCAGGCTCATCAACCTCCTCATCACCAATCCCCATCAGCATCCCGGCGAGGGCCTTGCCCGCAGGGTCATCCAGTCCCTTTGTCTTGGCGCACTCCTCGCAGAGGTCCACCTTGTGAATCTTGCTGCCGACCACCTGGGTCCAGTGGACCGTGGCGTCTTTGGTACTGCAACTACTGCATAACATACTCGGAATCTTGTTTTTCATCGGCACGGACCACCGCGCCATTCAGCGAAACGTTTCACAATGCCTCAGGAACCGGATTTCACAAGCCACTCCCCCACAGGCAAATGTCCAGTACCAAGCGGGGCATTCAAGGTCGCCGGACTCGGGAGAGCATGCAAATTAACCGGGCAAAATCGAGTTCGAATTGTTCCCAGCCGGGATCAGACGACGCATCCATCGACCAGTTCAATGACCCTCGGCACGGCATCGGCGACCTTGTCGTCGTGGGTTGCAATCACAAGAGTCGTACCCTGCTCACGGCACACCTCCTGAAGCAGGCCGATGATCTCATTGCCGGTCTGCGTGTCGAGGTTGCCTGTGGGCTCATCCGCAAGGAGAATTTCGGGCTCCCTCACCAGGGCCCGGGCAATGGAAACCCGCTGCTGCTCTCCTCCTGAAAGCTCCGCAGGACGATGCTGCATGCGCTCGGAAAGCCCCACCCGCGCCAGTAACGCGGTCGCACGTTCCCTCGCCTCACTCGTCGGGACGCGCCCGATCCTCAGGGTCAGCATCACATTCTCCAGGGCATCCAGCTCCGGAAGAAGGTGATAGGCCTGGAACACCAGTCCGATGCGTTCGTTTCGATAACGATACATCTCGTCTGCGGAAAAGCCCCCGATTGAGCGGCCATCGAACAGAAGTTCACCGCAATCCGGGGAATCCAACCCGCCAAACAGATGCAACAGGGTGCTCTTTCCCGCTCCCGAGGCTCCCTTCAGGGCGACCATCTCGCCCCGCTGGACCACCATGTCCGCGCCCCTCAGCACCTCCAGCTTCCTTTTCCCGATGGAATAGGATTTGTGCACATCATGGGCCTTGAGCACCTCCTGGGCGAAATCACTCATATCGCAATGCCTCCACCGGTTTGAGCTTGGCCGCGATCAACGCCGGGATGACGCCAGCGACCACACAGATCATGAGGGACACGCCACAGATCACCCAGAGATCCACGGCCAGGATCTTGGATGGAAGGTCGTAGAGCTTGTAGATCGACGGAGGCAGCAGCTCGCTTCCCGTCAGTCGGTTGAGGAAAGCAAGGAACTGGTTGCGATACTGCAGTGCGAGCATGCCCAGGCCAAACCCGGCTCCCACACCAATCACTCCCACCACCAGGCACTGTGAAAGGAAAATGAGCACGATCTGCCCGGTTCGGGCGCCAAGTGATCTCAGGATTCCAATCTCCCTCGTCTTCTGGACGACAAAGGTGATCTGGCTGCTGGTGATGCCGAAGGCGGCGACCAGAACGATGAAGAAGAGCAGGAAGCGGATCATGTTCTTCTCCACCACCAGGGCACTGAAGATGTCCTCAAACTCCTCCATCCACGTCAAAATCCGAAAACCGCCACCCAGCTCCTCCATCAGGACCGACTCGACGTCCCTCGCCAGAAAAGGTTTTTCCATCTTCACCAGCAGGCCATGGGCACCGCCGTCCTCCCACCCGGACATGTCCTGCGCATGTTCCAGGGAGGTTACGATCACGGTGGAATTGTAGTCGGCGAAACCCACATCAAAGATACCACGGACCTCATAGTCATCAGGCAGGATCGCCACCTCGTCATCCCCCTGCCTCTTTTTCCGCATCTCGTTGAGGTCGGACCGTGAATAGATGGCGATCCTCTCCCCCACGTTCAGTCCGAGCTGCCAGGCCAGTTCCTTGCCCACAAGGACCCCGTAATCCTCAACGTCGTATTCCCCTGCCACAATGCTGTCGGCCAGGTTGCTGACACCCTTTTCGATCTCCATGTCGATGCCCCTTAGGATTGGGGCCGCCACCTCGGGCTCCCCCACCTCCGGCTGTGTCTCGACAAAGACCTGATCCATGATGAAAGGAGCCACACCAACGACCCCCTCCTTCCTCCCGATGAGCATCATCACGTCCTCGTAGTCGAGCACGGGGCTCCGGTCACGATGCATGACCTTGATGTGGGCATTGAAACCAAGGATCCGCTCCTGCCACTCCTCGTCAAAACCACTCATCACCGCGGTCACGATGATCAGCACCGCCACGCCCAGCATGACTCCGGCAATCGAAATGAGGGTGATGATCGAGACAAAGGTCCTCTTCGGCTTCAAATACCGCAGGGCCAGGTTCATCTCAAAGGGAAGCGAAAACATCCGCGCAGAAGCTAGGGATTCACCCAACCTGACTCAAGCCATTCCCCGGGGGATTCACGAGAGTCTGCCTTGGTTGGTCTAGGGTCCATGTTCCGAGGCCTGCCAGAACTCTTCGGTGTCGACGTCCAGGCAGGTGAGCCACTTTCCCATCGGCCAGGTATCGATGCAGACCGCGTGCTTGCTCACATAGATCTCGCCCGACTTCTGGCTGGCATGACCACAGATGACCTTCTTTCCCGACTGGTGCGGCTTCTGGTCGTAGACCCTCATCCAATAAAGATAATCGTCAGGCTGTTCATCAGGAGGCAGGTCATGGGCAAGGCATCCGTGGACGAAGAGATGGGTTTCCGTTTCATGACATGGGACCGTGGATTCCAGGAAATTCCAGTGCGCCACCGGCACGAGCTCCACCCAGTCATCGGCCAGGGCTTCCCCATAGGATACCAGCGTCTCCTGCCCACCAAAGCCCTGCCACGCCCCAAACTTCGGCCAATCCTCCCGGCTCTCCATCATCATGACCTCATGGTTTCCCCGAAGCGTGATGACCTCACGCTTCTCCCGCTCGGCGAGGATCCAGTCGATGACTCCCTTTGTATCGGCGCCACGATCGACATAGTCACCAAGGAAGATCAGGCGGTCGTCCGGTTGTAGAGCCACCAGCGAGACCAGTCGCTCCAAAGCCTGTCGGCACCCATGAATGTCACCAATCGCAAGCGTTCTCAAAACCGGCTTCCTACTTCAGCTGCTTCAGCTGCTTCAGCTCATTCAGCATCTCAAGAAGTTGATCGCTCATGATCTCGGACGCCTGTACCTGGAACCGGCTTGTCCCCATCCAGGTCTCATAGCCACCAAGGGGAAACTGATTGGGCGGCGGCAGGTAGCCATAGCTGCCATTGGCCAGCTCAATCATGAAGGTGTGCTCGAACGGACTCTTGTGCTTCAGGTTGAGCCCGATCTCCACCAGCACTTCAAAGGGCATGGTGACGATCGCCTGGTCCCCGATCCGGATCGCCTGGATCAGCACGGGCACGGACACCGGATGATCATCGCTGGCCTGCGCAAGGGTCCGGCTCGCCACGCCATTGCTGCGACTGTTGATCGCGTCCCTCTCCTTCTTGGGAAGCGCCATGATCTTCTTCGCCTGCTCCACCTCATCCGCAGTCGGCTTCCGATACTTGAGATGAACCTCCCGCTGACGCACCCCGACGACCGGCGACTTCTCGAAGGAGCGGATCTTCTCAACCGCCCTCCATGCCGCGTCAGCCGTCTTGGTCGCCACCTGCTTCAACTGCTCGTTGGGAGCCCTTGGCGGACGCGTGCCGTAGAAATCGATGTTGTTGATGTCCCCGCTGGAGCCGTTGCTCATCATCGCCACGAAGTTCTCCGGAGGTGTCCTCCCGCCGACACGATAGGGCATCAATCTGGCAAATTCCCCGAAGTAGTCCGCCGAGGCCATGCCACGTTCCCTTCCCCTCTCATCCTTCACCTTTGGAAGCCCGCCCACATAGTGCAGGGCGTAGTTGGCAAGAAGGCCCAGTGGCTGGCCCTTCACGGTCTTGGCATAGACCACACTGAGTTCCGGATCGGTCGGGCCTGCAGGACGGATCAGGCGCTGTCTTGGGCCATTGGTCCTGACCTTGTCGATCTGCCCCAGCGGATTCAGGTCCTTCTCATCGGGCTCGATGAACCAGCGCCGGTTGTAGACCTCGCTCTCCTCATTCTCCGAACCAAAGCCCACCACAGCCGGTTCCATCGACTGGATCGCCTGGGTCAACGCCTTGATGATTCCCTGATAGCGCAACTCCTCATAGGCAATCCGCCCCGGTGAAGTGTCCCCACCCTTCGGAGCGGAGTGAGTATGAGTGGCCGCCACCAGCATCTCCTCAGGCTTCCAACCTGTGGCCTTGGCAACAATGGCCTTCGCCATATCAG
>CAZKNW010000077.1:0-11474 GCA_964554035.1 uncultured Verrucomicrobiota bacterium | reverse complement strand
GGGTGAAGTGCTTGTAGAGACGGAAAGGAGTGTTGCCGAGGTTGGCCCAGGCGCTGCCGTAGCTTTGATGGGTTCCGGGTTGTCCGATCTTTCCCAGGTCCTCGCCCTCATGAAGTGTTGTGGTGCCCAGGCGGGACTTCCCATCGAAACCGAAGGGGCCCCATTCGTAGCAGGCACCGTTGTCGCTCAGGAAGAGGATGAGCGTATTGTCCAGTTGTCCGGTTGTCCGCAGGTAATCGGTGATCTGGCCGACTCCCTGGTCCACGTGATCCACCATGGCGGCGAAGGTGGCCATCCTGCGTGCGAGATCACGGCGTCGGGCCTCGGGCAGGTCGGTCCAGGCGGGATTGGGCTGTCCCTGGAAGTGGTTCGCGATGTCTGGCTTGTCATAGGGAACGAGGGAACGGGGCGAGAGCTTCCAGTGATCCCCGTTGATGAGGCCGATCTCCTTCATGCGCGAGTAACGCTCATCGCGCAGGGCATCCCAACCCCTCTCATAGATTTCCTCGAACTTGTCGATGCTGGCGACGGGGGCCTGAACGGGGAAGTGGGGTGAGGAATGGCCCAGGAAAAGAAACCAGGGTTTACCGCTTTCCTTGCCCTGCCTCAAAAACTCCAAGGCGTAGGCGTTGAAGACATCGGTTGCGTAGAAATCATCGGCGGAGGGATCGATCTCCATGGCACGCCCCTTGGGAAGCCGGATGTAGTAGTCCTTGTCCCACTGGTCATGGGAGTGACCCTCATCGTAGCCGTAGAACTCGTCGAAGCCACGCTTGATGGGGCCGGTCTCTGAGTGCATGTGCCACTTGCCCACGTAGTAGGTGGCATAACCGGCGGGCTTAAGCACCTCGGCCAGGGTCACGCAGTGGTCATTCAGACGTCCCAGGTATCCGGGGCCACGGGTGGAGCTGGGACGCCCTGTCGTGAAATCACCAATGCCAGCCTGCGAAGGATAGAGCCCGGTCATCAGGGAGGCGCGGCTTGGGCAGCAACGGGCGGAGTTGTAGAGCTGGGTGAAGCGCGCTCCCCCGGAGGCCAGGGCATCAATGTTGGGTGTCGGCATCTCACCCCCGTAGCAGCCGAGATCCGAGTAGCCGAGATCATCGGCGAGGATGATCAGGACATTCGGCTTGCCGGCTGCATGAAGCGACGGCAGGACCAGACAAAGCGCTGTGAGCGCCAAAAGGCGACGGAGGTGCATCTGTCCCCTATATCCTGCTTCCGCCTCCCTGCCAATCTGTTGACCTGAATTCTACAAACTTAGGTCAAGTAGGGGCTGAGGCGGGTTTTAACCACAAAGAACGCAGAGGACGCGGAGATGAGGTCTTTCGAAGGAATCACTCGAGGACATCGAGCTTCTGATGGCTTTAGTTCATCCTATCTCTGTTTCCTCCTGTTGAAGAATCTCGTCACCTCGTCGGCGCCAGTTCATCCACGATGACGGGGCCGGGGTGATTGATCCTGGTGGCGCCGGTTCGTTCTCCGGGAAAGTCGCCGCGCTTCACGGCTCCCTTGCTGGATTCATGCAGGGGCTGTCGGTCCTTTGTCGGGTTCGATGGAACACAATCGCCTGTCTGGTCGGTCCATTCCTTCAAGAGGCCGCGCATGCGCTTCAAGGTGGCTTGATGGTTTGCGTTTTCCGCAAGGTTGCTGAACTGGAACGGATCCCTGGCCACGTTGAAGAGCATCTCAACCGGTTGTGGCTTCTGCGTCAGGAGTGCTTGTGCGGGCGTGAGCTTGCCTGCCTTGGCGGCCTCCCAGAGTTCCTTCACCGCAGCAAAGCGAAGGGAGGAGCTTTCGCCACTGGTGTTGTGCAGTTCGGGATAGGCGTTCCAGATGTAGAGGAAGTCCCCGGTGCGGACCATTCGCTCGTGGGTCTGGTAGACATGCCAGTTGCGCTCCGCGAAGGCGACGTTGCGGGTGGAGGTCTCTGGATTCTTCAGGACGGAGGCGAAACTGATTCCTTGGACGGTCTCGGGCTTCTTGATTCCGGCCAGTTCCAGGAAGGTGGCGGAGTAGTCGACGGAACTGACGATGGAATCGGTGCGCCCCTTGGAAACGCCGGGGCCGATGATCAGGAGCGGTGTCTGGATCCCGCTTTCGTAGAGGTAGGTCTTGCAGCGGGGCAGGGGACGTCCGTTGTCGGCGCAGTAGATGAAGTAGGTGTTGTCGGCGATGCCCTGTCGCTCGAGCTCCTTCATCAGTTCTCCAGCGTAGTAATCCGTGCGGCTGACCTCGTGATAAAAGTTGGCAACCTCCTGTCGTGTGGCGGGGCCATTGAAGAGCATGGGCGGCACGAGGATGTTGTCCGGGTTGTAGCGGGGTGCCTTGTCGTTGAACTGCCAGTCGAAGTGGGCGTCATGCGAGGCGAACCACGCGAAGAAGGGCTGGTCCTTGGGGCGGTTCTTCAGGTGATCGATCCACTTTTCCGATCCGGCTGGCTTGCTGTCGGAGCTTTCGGCGAAGCCGAGTTGGGCCGGTTTCGCCATGTGGTTCTTGCCGGAGATCATGGTGTGGTAGCCGGCCTTCCTGAACTCCTGGACGAAGGTGCGCTGATCCGCAGGCAGGGAAGTGTGCAGCTCCGGTGCACCCGTGTTGTGCGGGTATCGACCGGTGATGATCGAACAACGACTGGGGGAACAGGAGCTGATGGTGTTGTAGGCGTTGTCGAACACCAGCCCCCGCTTCGAAAGCCGGTCCAGGTTTGGTGTCTTGATCACCTCATTGCCATACATCCCCAAGTCGTCGGGACTGATGTCGTCGGTGATGAAGAAGACGAAGTTCGGCTTCGCAATGGCGCTGATGCAGAAGAGGAACAGGAGGAAAGGAGGTAAAAGGGATTTCTTCATGACCTAAGGAACCAATGACAGGTGAACAAAGACTTTCCTGCAAGCGGGTGCGCTAGACAAGGGTATCTTGCGGATCGATTTCAGCTCCGATGCCTCGGACCCAGACCAGCGAACTGGTGAGGATGGAGCCTGCGATGGCCAGCGCCATGTCCTTCTGGGCGTCGAAGAAGTCGCCTTGTTGTCCATTGTAGTTCTGGGATTGGGTGGGAGAAAGGAACAGGGTGAGCAGCCACTCAAGGATCTCGTAGGCGGCGCTCAGGAATCCAACCAGCATAACGGCGATGGTGAGATGCAGCGCCACGCTGGTTTGAATGGCTCTTCTCGTGACTTCGATTGAGGGAGATACCGCCAACAACCCGAACGCGAAATGGACGAGACGGTCATAGTGGTTTCTGGACCAGCCCATTGTCTCGTTTGGCGAAAGTCCCAGGAAGTTCTGCGCCCATGCATCATAGGGAACAAAGCTGTAGATCCAGCGGGCGCCCAGGATGTGCAACCAGAAGAAGACGGCGATGCAGGCCAGTGAGGTGGGTGAAAGCCTTTGTTTTCGGGATGCCCAGAAGAGGAAGACGATGCAGAGAACGGTCGGGGTGTGATGAAGGTTTTGTTCGTCGGGGTAGGGAGGCTTGATCAAGGATATTGCAAGCAGGAGCAAGGTCACCGGCGCCTGCCATCCCCAACGAAGCCACTCCCTGGTCTGGATCATGGACGTTGGACACTCCCCGCGGGCAGATGATCAATTCCGGCAGGTCGGTATTTTGGGTGACGTCTTCTGCCTCACTTGAAAAGGGCCTCCCTCATCTCCGCATTGGTCTTTTCCCAAAGGCGTTTCATTGAGTCGACGCGCTGGGGCATTGTGGTGGCAAGGTCGGTTTCCTCGCTGATGTCTTCGTCGATGTTGTAGAGTTCCCATTGGGGGCCGCCGCGTCGGTTCATGTTGAGCAGTTTCCATGGGCCTTGGCGGATGGCGGTGCGGGCGCCTTGTCGCCAATAGAAGAAGTCGTGGGGATCTTCGTTGTTTCTTCCGGTGAGGTAGGGGACGAGGTTGACGCCGTCCTTGCCGGGAGCGGGTTTGCCGCCGGAGATGGCTGCGGCGGTTGCGAAGATGTCGGTGGAAACGATGAAGCGGTCATCCACCTTTCCGGCGGGAATCGTTCCCGTCCACTGCATCATGAAGGGAACGCGCAAACCGCCTTCATACATGGCGCTCTTTTCACCCTTGAGCGGAGCATTGCTGGAAGTGAGTTCGCGGGTGGGACCGCCGTTGTCGCTCATGAAGATGATCAGGGTGTTCTCCTCGATTTTGTTCTTTTTCACCGCCTTGAGGACATCGCCCACACTGTCATCAAGGTTACCCAGCATGGCGGCGAAGATGCGTCGATGGATGTCTTCAATATGGGCGTATCGCTTCATGTATTTGTCGGCGCCCTGCAGTGGGCTGTGGACGGCGTTGTAGGCAAGGTATAGGAAGAAGGGCTTGTCCGAGTGGCGATCGATGAAATCCACGGCCTCCCGGGTGAAGGCGTCGGTCAGGTATTCGTCCTCCGCCACCGGTTGTCCGCTGCGGACGATGGGATTGTTGGCGTCGTAGTCGGGTTCATCGTGTCCCATGTGGGTCGTGTACCAGAACTTGTCCCTTCCCCAGCGGCCCTTCGTGTTGCCGGGGTTGGTGCGTCGGCGAAGCATGGTGGTGACACCCTTGTAGGGAGGAGGAACGAAGTAGTGACCCTCGTGGGTGAAGCCGAAGAATTCATCAAAGCCATGACGATGGGGATGAAACTCGGCGGTTCCACCCTGGTGCCACTTGCCGATCAGCCCGGTGGTGTAACCCACTTCGTGCAGCATCTCGGCGATGGTGACCTGTTCCTGGGGCATGCCGACGCCAGGGAGTTCGTTCTTGTGACCGATGGGGTTGAACTCGTAGCCGAAGCGGGTCGGGATCCGACCCGTGAGCAACCCGGCCCGGGAAGGGCTGCAATTGGGTCCGGTGACGTAGGCCTGGGTGCAACGGATGCCGTTCTCGGCGATGGAGTCGATGTGGGGGGTGGGTATCTCCGGATTACCCTGGCAGCTCAGTTCGCCGTAACCGAGGTCGTCCGCAAGGAGGACAATGATGTTGGGTTGCCTGGCTGCCTGGAGTGGCAATGCCAGTAGGATGAAAAGGAACAGGTAGGCAAGGGTCTTCATAGGTGGAGCAGAAAGGATAGCGAGGCTGTCGTGATTGCCACGGAAAAAGCGTTCCCGGAAAAGAAATGGAAGAGGCTTGAAAGGGGAGGAGGCATTGCTGATCGTTTCTTCATGAAAGGTCGTTTCTGGTTCGTGGTCGTCCCTGTGTTGCTGGTTTTCCTCATGAATTCCCTGCAGGCTGCCGACAAACCCTTCGTTCTTTTCCTTGTGGGGGATGAGGAGTATCGCTCGGAAGAGTCCCTTCCCATGCTGGCCAAGATTCTCCGGCGTGATTATGGATACCGGGTGGAGGTGGGGTTCTCGGTGGATGAGAAGGGTTTTGTGGATCCCATGAACACGGAGTCCCTGACGAAGATGTCCCTGCTGAAGGAGGCGGACCTGGTGGTGATGTTCCTGCGCTTCCGGCGTCCGCCCCGTTATGACTTCGAATATTTCCTCAAGTATCTGGAGGAGGGCAAACCGGTGGTGGCCTTCAGGACGTCCACCCATGCCTTTCGCTTTGCCGATGGAGAGGGGCTCAACGACTGGGGCTACCAGGAGGATCCCGACAAGATCCACAGCAATGCCGGAGGAGATCGCGTCCGTGAACTCCTCGGCCAGAGCTGGATTGTTCACCATGGACATTTCGACGACGGGACGAAGCCCCTGACGCAGGTGAGCCTGGTGGATGAGGAACATCCGGTCATGCGTGGCGTCCGGCCGTTCAAGGCCTACTCCTGGCTCTACCATGTGGAGGGAGGTGGAGACACGCTTGCAGGGAATCCCAACATCCTCCTCAAGGGACGGGCACTGAAATCCAACAAGATGGACAAGCTGGATCGCTATCCGATCGAGAATCCGGTGGCCTGGACCAAGACCTACAAGGGGAAGGACGGCAGGGAGGGCAGGGTCTTCATGACCACGCTGGGACATCCCTATGACTTCCAGGAGGTGGCGATGAGGAGGCTCGCGATCCAGGGCATGCTCTGGGCGCTGGGAAAGGAGGCCAAGATTCCGGAGAAAGGGGTCAAGGTGCCCTTTGTCGGCAACTATGCTCCCAACAATTCCGGATATGGAGAAGGCAGGTTCAAGGCGGGCATGAAGCCCGAGGATCTTTTCCCGAACTGATCCCTGGCTCCGTCAACGACGCACCGCCACATAGCTTTTGACGAATATCCCGAGAAAGCGCTCCTTCACGATCTCGCAATCAGGAAAAAGTTTCTTCATCTCACCGAGGCTGATCAGGCGGATCTCCTCCACCATGTCGTCCACCTGCTTCTGGGAAAGCTTCTCGGTCCAGCCCCGAACGCTGAACCATCTCACCATCCTCTTCTGCCAGCTTTTCGGAAACCAATGGATGAAGGGAGCGATGTAGTGGGGCTCAATGAAGAACCCGCGGGCCGGCGTCTGGATCCATAGCTTCCTGCCGACCCTTCTGGCCTCACTGGCAAATTGGACCTGGTCCTCCCAGGAACCCACATGCTCGATGACGCTGTTGGAGAAAAGCACTTCAAACTCGCTGTCCCTGTAGGGAAGCTCACATCCGCTTCCAATGACGGATGAGAGCCCGTGGCTCTTGCCTGCCTCCTCTTCGAGTTCAAGGTCGTAGATGTTCAGCAGGACGATGTTCCTGGCCACGGGAGGCTGCGCGGTCCATGTCCCGGGAGCCCCGCCGACATCGAGAATGGCGTCCTCCATCCGCGGTTCGATGCGATCGAGGAATGCCTGAAAGCGTTTCCTTCGAAAGATCGGGGAGATGTGGCCATAGATGCTGTAGATGCTCACCGCGGCCATTGTATTTTCAACCTGGTGTCGGGTCAAAGACTGTGGTGTTGGGGAATGATGTTTCCGGTCAAGGCCCGAGACAAGGAACTGCCCCTCCAACATGGGGCGTCGAAAGGGCAGTCTTTCCTTGGCTTCGTCTCTTGTGCTGTTTGGGTTCAGGGATGGAACGTTTCTTCCGGCAGTCCTTCTTCCAGGAACGACTGTATTGAATCAGACGAGGCCGTGGATGCCTTTTATAATGGGATCGCAGGTTTGTAGGTGGGGCTCATCGGGATCGGACGGATCCGTCTGATCCGTTTGACCGGGCCGATCCAATAAAAAAGCCCCGGTGCACCGAAGCGCACCGGGGCTTTTGAGAGTGCTGGCCTTACGCCTTGGCTGCGGCGTAGAGCTCGGAGACCTTGGCCCAGTTGACCACGTTCCAGAAGGCCTTGAGGTAGTCGGGACGGCGGTTCTGGTACTTCAGGTAGTAGGCGTGCTCCCAGACGTCGCATCCAACGATTGGGGTGCCGCTGCCATCCATGAGGGGGCTGTCCTGATTCGGGGTGGAGGTGACCTCGAGCTTGCCGTCCTTGTTGACGATCAGCCAGGCCCAGCCACTTCCGAAACGGGTCGCACCGGCGGCCTCGAACTTTTCCTTGAAGGCGTCGAAGCTGCCGAAGGTGGCGGCGATGTCATCGCCGAGTGCTCCCTCGGGGGCTCCACCGGCTCCGGGGCCCATGATGCTCCAGAAGAAGGTGTGGTTCGAGTGACCGCCGCCGTTGTTGCGGACCGCACCGCGGACGCCTTCAGGAACGGCGTCCAGGTCGGCGATCAGGTCGTCGATGCTCTTGGCAGCGAGGGCATCCTGTCCTTCGAGGGCGCCATTGAGCTTCGCGACGTAGGCTGCGTGGTGCTTGCCATGGTGGATCTCCATGGTCTCCTTGTCGATGTGGGGCTCCAACGCGTCATGTGCGTAGGGCAATGCTGGTAGTTCGTATGCCATAATTCTCTTTCTGGTTAAGGTTGTTGATGTGGAAATGCTCCCACCTGCAGGAGTGCCTACTCTGCAAGAGAGATGAAATTTTTCAAGAGTCGCAGCCCGACCTTCTGGCTTTTCTCCGGGTGAAACTGGGTTGCATAGACGTTGTCACGCCAGACGGAGGAACAGAAGGTTTCCCCGTAGGTCGTGCGTGTGGCGATGACGCTCTCGTCGGCTGGCTGGGGAAAATAGCTGTGCACGAAGTAGACAAACGTTCCACTGGGAATGCCCTTGTAAAGGGGGCAGTCCTCCTTTTCGATCTCAATCTGGTTCCAGCCGATCTGGGGGATCTTCTCGCCCAGGGCGTCGTTGAAGCGGACCACGGGGCCGCCGAAGACCCCGAGTCCCGCGGCGCAGGAGTTGAATTCCTCACTCTTCTCGAACAGGGCCTGATAGCCCACGCAGATCCCTAGGAAGGGTCTGCCGGTGGTGATGAAATCCTTGGCGCCCTGGAAGAGTTCCTGGCGTTGCATGGCGTTCATGCAGTCGTCAAAGGCCCCCACGCCGGGAAGCACCACGGCGGCGGCGTCCTTGAGCCCTTCCGGCCGGGCGACCAGCTCCACATCGGCACCGATGTGTCTCAGGGCCTTCTCGACGCTCCGGACATTGCCCGCGCCATAATCCAACAACGCAATCATTCGGGCGCGGAGGCTAGAACGTCCGCAGCCAATAGTAAACTAGATCATCTCCAGCCCGCGCAGCGTGCCAGTGGCCGTGGCGAAGTGTCCGGTCTCAATGCCAAGGCTCTGAAGCATGCTGACGAAGAGGTTGGGAAGCGGGTAGTTGCGGTCTCGATCAAATGCCAGATGCTGGCCGTGCTGGAAGCGCCCGCCCGCCAGGAGCACGGGGAGATTGTCATTCGTGTGCGCGTTCGCATTCCCCATGCAGGTTCCGTAGAGAACCATGGTCTGGTCCAGAAGTGTGCGACCCTGTTCCCGATGGGCGGAGAGACCGTCGAGTAGCGATGAAAGCGCCTTGAACTGGGCCTCCTCGATGAGACTGAGTTGCTCAAGCTTGTCGGGGCGGTTGCCGTGATGAGTCAGGGGATGTGTGGCCTCATCGACCCCTGGGATGTTGGGCTTGATGGCGTTCTGATAGATGTAGACGGAGATCAACCGGGTCGAATCCGTCTGCAGTGCCAGTTGGGCGAGGTCGTAGATGGCGCGCGTTCTTTCAATCAAGGCGCCTTTGTCGTTGATGTCCTTTGGTGACTTCACCCCCACCTTTGGCTTGGGCTGGTATTCCCATTCCTCGTTCTTGGCGAGGCGCTGCTCCATCTCCCGGACACCAGTGAAGTAGGCTTCCAGCTTCTCGCGGTCGGCATGCCCCACCCGTCTTTGCAGGGTCCTTGCCCTTTCGGCGACAGAATCAAGAATGCTTTGCCCCTGCTTCAGGCGGTGGATCTGTGCCTCGACCTCCTTTGCGGAGCCCTGGATGAAGAGCTGTTGAAAGATCCTGGAGGGCCTGTCCATTCCAGGTATCTGAACTCCGGCTCCCGTGTAGGAAATGCTCTCCTGCGTGTTGACGCTCAATGCGAGGGAAGGGAAACGGGTGAGGTGACCGATGCGTTCGGCCGCGTACTGGTCGAGTGAGATGGTGTTGCGAAAACCACCGCGTCCGGGATGGGGGGCTGCCGTCAGGAAACAGTCCTCCGCCTTGTGTCCGCCGTCCACCTCGGGGTGGGATACGCCAGACAAAACGGTGAGGTGATCCTGGTGTTCCTTCAACTGCTTCAGGTAACGGGGAAGATCGAAATTTCTTCCCGCCTTTGCTGGGAAAAAATTCCGGGGAAGGATGCCTTGGTTTGTCTCGATCGCGATCATGCGGCGGGCCGGTTCCTCCGTCGTGCCGGCGAAGACCGGTTGCATGGATTCGAGGAAGGGCAGCGAAAGCGATACACCCATGCCATGAAGGAACGTCCTTCTCGAGAGGTGGGAACCGGTGGAAATCCGAGGTGTGTTCATGGTGGTGATGCTATTTTTGGCGGAATGTCTCCGACTGGATGACCGCATGGACGAGATCACGAAGCCCATGGCCCGTCCTGTCCGTCTGGTTCAGGATTTGGTGGACTGTTTTTCGGTCGTGGATGCTGATGCCCGCGCCCGTCGCAAAAGTCATCAGTCGCTTTGTGAGATTCTCGGCGATCGTTCGTTCCTGCTGCCGGAGTATCGACCGGAATTCGTTGATGTCACGGAAATCGCCTCCGCCTGTGATGGTCCCGGTGGCATCCACCGGTGGGCCCTTCCTGAAGCGCACCCCGCGGTCGGCGATCCGAATCTTGACCTCTTCGCCTTTCTCAAAACTTCGGTAGTAGTCCCTGAAGGCACCCATGACGTCGAATGATTCGAGGGCGAATCCGGGTGGATCAATGCTTCGATGGCAGCTTGCGCAGGATTCGTTTCTGCGATGTTCATCCAGCAGTTCGCGAATGGTGGTGGCGCCGCGGGTGTCTGGCTCAATGGCTCCGGCATTGGGAGGAGGAGGAGGGGTCTCGATGCCCAACAGCCTTTCCGTGACCCATGCCCCCCGGATCACCGGGGATGTGGTCAGACCATTGGCAGTGACCTTGAGGATACTGGACTGGGTCAGGAATCCACCTCGTTGTGAATCGGCTGGAATGGAGACACGACGGATGGCCTCTCCGGTGACACCGGGGATGTCGTAGACCTCGGCCAGCCGGCCATTGATGGTCAGGAAATCGGAATCGATGGTGGTCAGCGCGCCGAGATTCTGGTCGAGCATCTCCATGAAAAAGGAGGTGGTTTCCTCGACTGCCGACTCCACGAGGTGGACATCGCAGAAGTATTCCGGATAGAGGTAGCGATCAGGGGCCGTCTCATGGACTTCGCCGGTGTCCAGCCACTGGCTGGTGAAGTCGGCGGCGAACCGGCGACAGCGGGGATCGTTGAGGAGGCGTTCGGTTTGTGCCCGCAACACCTTGTCCTGCAGAAGCTCCCCTGACTCTGCATGCTTCAGCAGTTCCTCATCGGGCAGTGTCCTCCATAGGAAATAGGAAAGCCGTGCCGCAAGGGCATGTCCATCCAGATGACCGGGTGATTCCTTGAAAAAAAGAAAATCGGGCGAGCAGAGTGCCGCCTTGAAGGCTGGACGCATGGCATCCTGGAAGCAGGCCTTGTCCTCAATTTCCTTCCTGGCAAAGGCGAAGCATCTCTGGAATTCATCCTCGGAAACGGGATGACGGTAGGCGCGCTTCATGAAGGAACGAAGCAGTCGTTCGGCATCCCTCAAGGGGGCCTCGGAAACCACCATCCAAAGGTCGTTGCCCTTGTCGTTGCGTCCCTGTCCGCGGGCCATCTGGTTCCCGGTCAGGTCCGGAAGATTCAAGGGATAGGGTTCGCGCAGCCCGCTGTCGGGTGTCCAGCGGGCGGAGGTGAGACTTCCGAACAGGCGTCGATGGCTTTCCCTTGGAAACTCCTGGTCGATCGGCCCCTCAATCTCAATGAAGTCCGCCGCGATGCCCGGACCACGGTAGGGCTTGTCGGGAAATTTCCCGGCTCCCGCAGAATTACGGTCATCAAGGGAGGCGCAGAAGAACTCCAGCTGGTCTCCACCATGGAGCCATGCCGTGAACTCGATAACCTCGGGTTCGGCAGGAACATCGAATTTGTGCAGTATCCTCTTGTTGCGGGTGT
>CAZKNW010000076.1:4374-11508 GCA_964554035.1 uncultured Verrucomicrobiota bacterium | reverse complement strand
CACGCCTCAACACCCATCAGCAGTGGCTGACCGCGCGATTTGCAAGGCATGGCTTTGAGGTGACCCGCCAAACGGCCATCGCTGACAACGGCAACGCCATCGAGGAGGCCGTCCGGGAATCGGTCCGACGGGCACGAGTCACCATCACCACCGGGGGACTCGGCCCCACTTCGGATGACATGACCCGCGAGAAGATTGCCGGCCTGCTCGGCAGGGAACTCATTCACGACCCAGGGATCGAATCCCACCTCGAGGAGTTCTTTGCAAAAAGAAACAAGGTTCCCGGCCCCAGGACCATGGTCCAGGCCAAGGTGCCCGAGGGTGCCATTGTCCTCATGAATCATCACGGCACAGCTCCGGGACTTGTCATCGACATCCCTGCCACGGAAGACACGCCTGAAACCATGCTCATCATGCTCCCCGGACCTCCCAGGGAATTGTATCCTATGATGACGGAACAAGTGATTCCCCTGCTGGAGGAACGCTTCCCCGGGCGCAACCAGATGCGTGAAAGGTTCGTCCGAACCACCGGCCTCGGAGAATCCGCCGTCGAGGAGGCCATCGGAGGCCATCTGGAGCCATTGAAGAAGGAATCAGGACTCGGCGTGGCATTTTGTCTTCATCCCGGTCATGTGGATGTCAGACTGACCTCGAACAGGGCTGACGCGGATGCCGTTCTCGACTCCGCAGTGGCCCTCGTAAGATCCTCCCTGGATGCCTATATCTTCAGCGATGCGGAGGAAGAAATCGAGGAGGTCGTCATCCGCAAGGCGAGTGAAAGCTCGATCACTCTGGCCGTCGCGGAATCCTGCACGGGCGGCTTGTTGTCCAATCGCCTGACGGACGTGCCCGGGGCATCCGAGGTCTATCTTTGCGGACTCACCACCTATTCCAACGAAGCAAAACAAACCTTCCTGAGGGTTTCCAGCAACACACTTGAGACCAAGGGCGCGGTGAGCCGAGAAACAGCCATGGAGATGGCTAAGGGACTGATGGAGGCAACGGGTGCCGATATCGCGGTGACGACGACAGGCATAGCAGGCCCCGGCGGTGGTTCCGAAGAGAAACCCGTCGGAACGGTTTTCATCGGCTATGCCACTTCTTCACGATCGGGGGCCCTCAAGATGCTCAACCCTTACGACCGGGAGACCTTCAAGAGGGTTACAAGCCAGCAGGCACTCGGATTGATGCTGAAGCTGCTTATTGGAAAAGACCCCGACTAACCTTGCTGGTTCTCGATCCTCGCGAGTTCCTCCTCAACCCTGTTCAGCTCTTCGGTAGCCACCATTCGGCCTCCATACCGGATCTCGCAAACGGTGTCGGTGATGGCAACCGCTTCACCTACGAAACTCGCATTGCCATCCCTCAACAGATCCAGGAATTCCCAAGGGGTCTGGCTTTCCCTCTTGTTGAAGCCGGCAAGCGCCGAGACCTTCAGAAACCGTCCGTAAAAATCCTCGGCGAAACGAACCTGTCTCTCCTTTTCCGTGTCGCCCGGATCTGCAAGATCCACCCTCCGCAGCAGAATCCATTTCCCCTTGAAGCGGACCAGGAGCAGCAGGAACACCAGCAACATCAAGGGCAGGAGAAGAAATGGTCGCGCGCCAAGGGCAGACGGAATCGTGGCTATCAGGCTCACTCCAGCATTCATCATCGCCTGCTGCGCCGTCGAGTCCATGTTCACTATGTTCACATACCAGACGGCGTCGAGCGCATCCAAGGCCTCGCGCCACGGTGAAAGGCTGAGGTCCATGGACGCCCTCGGCGTGGCATCAAGGGCCACCCACCCCTGCCCCTCGATAAAGGCTTCCGTCCACGCATGCGCATCACGTTGCCGGACGGTCGTCCAGCCGGTCATTACATTGGGTGAGCCCGGAACAAATCCAACCAGCACCCGTGAAGGAATCCCCTGCATCCTGAGCAGCAGTGCCAGTGCCGAGGCAAAGCGTTCACAATGCCCCCGACGTTCCCTGACCAGGAAATCCCCGAGTGCATTCAGTCTCTCGAGCTCCGGGGCGCCAAGATCATAGGTGAAATTGTCCTTCAGATAGGCCTCAAGGGCTTTCGCCTGACCCAGGGGATCATCAATCCCCTCCAGTCGTCGACTTATCCATTGACGCACCTCTTCCGTTGGTTCGGGCGATCTGAGGAAACGCCTTTTCCAGCGCCCCAGGAGATAGTCATGCCGGCTCGTTGGCTCCACCCAGCACTCGTAAACGTTCTTGGTCGTGTTCCAGATCTCCGAGCACTCCACATTTCCATGAATGCTCTGCAACGGACGCCTGAAGAAGTTTCCTTCAATCCGGACGACAAACCCGTCCGCCGGGAGGGAACGGCCAATGAATCGCACGTCCTTCACCCTCACCTTCCGGTAACGGACGTCTTCCTCCTTCGTGTCGTCAGGCATGCTGATTCTTCTCATCACAGGTGAAACATCCGCCTTCCAGACCCCGTCCACGAAGTCCGTCAGGGCGAAAAGCTTCAGGTAGCCCAGCTCCTCTCCCTGTATCTGCAAGACCGGCTTCTCCGATCCCAGATCTCCTGAACGCGAGGGATCCACGATGGAATCAAGCAGGGATGAAGAATCCGAACCGGGAGGGCGAAACGCCCCGGCCCCACCACTGAGCAATCCCCTAGGAAAGACGAGGAAGAACCCGAGCATGATGCCCAGCACACAGAGGCTGCCCCTCCATCCAATCCTTTTGCTGCCGCCTTCACCCGCCGGGAAGTATTCCACCGACATCTCCATCAGCGCCCTTGGGATCAGGATACAGATTCCCAGAAGCAGAAGGATGAACCGATAATCGAGAACCACGGTACAGGCCACCCCGATCTGGAGCATGGCGAGAATCACCGAAATGCGCTTCTCTCTCGGATTGAGTCCCCGGACAAGCCTCGCGCACTGAAGAAGGGTGACTCCGTAGCCGATGAAAAAGTGACTGCTCTGACCAGGCAATTGACCGACCAGGTAGCCCAGCACACAACCCAATCCAAGGAGTGCCAGTTCGATGGGCTGCGAAACAAGGAGTGGACGCCTTTCCTGAATCTTGAGGCACCCCACCCAGAGTAGGACGTGCAGGAACAACATCCCATAGCCGTCCCATGAAAGGCTCTGGCAGACAAAGCCCAAGAGGATCAACTGGTTGCGTGCGCTCCCCACAAGAATGGTCGTGTCAGGTGGCTATTGGGTGAGGTAATTCCCTATTCCCTGGAGCATGGCCGGCAGCATCTGTTCTGCCTTCGAACGTTCCAGTTCGGCCTGGGCCTGGATTCTCTCAATGTCGGCTTTCGTCTGCTCCACCTCGATCTGGGCAAGGCGGGCATCCTGCAACACCGATTGCTGCCTGCGGTATTCCTCCGCTCTGGCTTTCCTGGCCACAATCGCCTGGTCCTCCCTCAACTTGGCCTGATAGAGCTTCGCCATGTTGGCCTTGATCTTCTCCTTGAAAAGATCCCGTTCCTTCTGGTCCTCGATCGCCTCGGCCGCGTTTACACCCAGATGCTCAAGCACACCGGGGTGAAGCTCCATCACGGAATAGCTCTTGGGCAAGCCGCCCTTCTCCTGGAACACGACCTTGCTTCCATAAATATCCCTGAACTCGGCGTTCTCCATCAGGGTCAGACCGGAGGAACCAACAAGCTTGGGAAACACGACTTCCCTCCTGACCTGCCCGGCGGAAGTTGTCAATACCGTCATGCTGGGGGTGGGCACCTCCGCCTTGAGCTTCTCGATGTGCTTCTCCTCCTCCGCCTTGCGTCTCTGCTCCACCAAAAAGGCGTCTGCCTCGGCTTCAAAGCGCTTCACCCTCGCTGAAATCTGCCCCAGATCCGCAGCCGTTTTCTGGGCAAGCAGCTTCGCCCCGCTCAACTCGTCCTTCAATGAGGCAAGCTGCTGACGGGTCGCCTCCAGATTCTCCTGATGCTGGTTCCGATCGAGCTCCGCCTCTTCAGAGACCTTCTGTATCGCCTCGGAGAAGGCCCTCGATTGCCGTTGCAGACTTGTTCCCAGCCATACGGAAACGCCGAGAAGCAGAACGACAAGACCCAGATTGATTTTTTCCAGCATCACGAAAACCTTTGCCCTACGCTACGACGCTCCTCCACAAAGTCAATTGGCCTCTTCCCCCCATCAAAAGCATGCTCACCGGACATTTACGATTCCGCCACCCGACATTAGAATCGCTCCATGCGAAGGCAGATGATCGACGGCCCGGCGGGCCCATTGGAAGCGAGGCTCAAGAGCGCGGGGAAACCGGATGCGCCCCTCGCCATCATTCTGCACCCCAACCCTCGCTTTGGCGGCAACATGAACACGCCAACCGTCTACAATCTCTTCAACTGTTTTGCCGATACCGGGGCATCGACATGCCGATTCAATTTCAGGGGAGTCGGCAAGAGCGGAGGTGAATTTGGTTCCGGTGAAGGTGAGATTGCCGATACGCTGGCCGTCATTGACTGGATTCGCGGCCTTGGGGATACCGAGGGCAAGGACCTTTGGATATGCGGCTTTTCCTACGGTGCGTGGATTGCCTCACGTCTGATCACGAGACTGGATACCACCCTCTCCGGCACCGTTCTGGTGGCTCCTCCGGTAGGGAAATATGACTTTCCTGAAGGCCGGCTCCCCGTCCGGAAAGGGCTGGTCATTCACGGTGAGCAGGACGAACTGATCCCTTCCGGCGATGTCTGGGAATGGGCGGACGGCCTCGAGACCGAAAGCGGAGATCCCTTCCTCAAGGAAGCCGTCGAGGGAGCCGACCATTTTTTCAGGGAGCACCAGGACGCCCTCACCCGGATCGTCACCGGATTCATCCAATAGAGCCACCTTTCTCATGCCCTTCCCGTTCCTCATATTTCTACTAGCGGTGGTGACTTCGACAAAGGCGGCTGAATCGTCCGCGGAATCCCTGCACAGATTACCTCCCGACAAGGTCCTGGGAGCTGGCCTCTGTGCGGAATGCCATCAGGAGGAAGCCACCATCTGGAGGCAGTCATCACACTACAGCACCTACTACCAGATGCACCGGATGCGTTACGGACGCAGGATTGCCTCAAAGCTCGGCTACGACCGGATCAAGTCGGACACCTCGTGCATTCAGTGCCACTATGTGGCCAGGCAGGAGGGCCCCCTCGATCGCCCCGAACTGATTTCAGGCATCTCCTGCGAATCCTGCCATGGCGCAGCCAGGGATTGGAACAAGGCGCACAGCAATCCTGACGATCCGAACCGGCTGCAGACGGCGGAGCGGCTCGGTATGATCCGTCCGTCCAACCGCTATCAGATCGCCAGGGCCTGCTTCGAGTGCCACATCATTTCAAACGAGGAACTCGTCAACAAGGGAGACCATCACACCTTGAGCAATTTCGAGATGGTGGCATGGATGAGTGGCGAGGTAAGGCACAACGTTCATCACAATCATGCGGCCGCCAATCCTGAACTCGATCCTGGGGAAAGGAGGATCATGTTCCTGACCGGAATGCTCCTGGACCTTGAGTTTTCCCTCCGGGCGCTGAGCGACTCCACGACCGACGGAAACTACCGGAACGACATCCTCAATCACCTGAAAGGAAGCCGGACCCGGATGGCGGCCATCACCAAACGACTTCCTCTTCAGGAGCTTTCCAAGGCAGCCAGCTCGATCCCGGTGGAATTCAAGGATACCGAAACCCACCTGAAGGACGCCCAAGGGCTGAGGGCCATCAACCAGCGCCTTGAGGAATGGCTGGGGAAGACCGATCTCACCCCCCTCGATGACCTGCTGCCTTCCCCATCCGAATACATTGGCGCTCCCATCCAACCCATGCATTCCAACGAAACACCCTGAGGCCAAAGGGTGCCGTTTTCCACCCTTCATTCCTGCTGGCAGCCATGGCTGATTTGGTTAAAGTGCTGCCCTCCATGAAACGCATTCTGCTTGGGTCCCTTACGATCCTGTTCCTGCTTGCCCTGGGCGCCCAGGCGGCAAACGTCAACATCTGGCCCGGACACGCCCCCGGGGAAACATCTCTCGAGAAGGGAACCCTGCAACCGAATCGCAAGGGCGAGGATCCTCCCATCCACCGCCTCGTCAATGTGCGCTGCCCTTCCATGGACATCTTCCTCGCCGAGGACAAGGGCAAGCCCACCCCGGCTGTTCTCGTCCTGCCGGGAGGAGGCTTTGGCAAGGTCGTCCCGAACAAGGAGGGTTCTGAGGTTGCCCCATGGCTCAATCCAAAGGGCGTCTCGGTCTTCGTCCTCCGCTACAGGACGAGCGAACCCGTCGGACCCGATGAGCCGAAGTGGAAACGTCCACTCCAGGATACACAACGGGCCATGCGGCTGATCCGCGCCAATGCCACCAGATGGAACATCGATCCACATCGCCTTGGAATCCTTGGTTTCTCAGCCGGAGGCCAGGTAGCGGCCATCGCACACGCCTCGCCCGCCCACCATTCCTACGACAACATCGACAAGATCGATGAGCAATCGGCCATCCCTGATTTCTCACTTTTGATCTACCCTTGGCAGGTCCTGCAGAATGATCAAATCCACCTTCTGGAAGCGATCCGCTACGACAGGAAGACCACTCCTGCGTTCATCGTCCACACTCATGATGACCGCTCTTCCTCTGTCGGCAGTCTGGAGATCTACCGAAACCTGAAGCTTCAGGGAGTTCCTGCTGAACTTCACATCTACCACAACGGAGGCCACGGATACGGAATGCGCGCCGTCAAAGGCTCGGATATCGGGACATGGCCCGATCGCGCAGGGGAATGGCTGGACCGAACACTCCCTTCCCTTGGCGGGGGTACAAAAAAATGAGCGCCCCATAGGGACGCTCATTCAAATCCGGATCCTCTCCCCGGATCCCTAGAGCTTCTCGAGGGAACGGTCCAGGGCATCGTAAAGCTGCTGCATGGTCTCATCCGTTTCGTCGCCCATGCTGGAAAGGCGGAAGGTCTTTCCCTTCACCTTGCCGTAGCCGCCATCGATCATGAAACCTTCGCCCTTCATCAGCGACTGGAGCTTCGCGACATCAATCACGCGCCCACCCTCCTTTGCACCGTTATTGATGCAGGTGAGTGCGAAGGATTCGTAGCCGGCCTCAGGGAACAATTCAAACCCGTGTCCCGTGGCCCAGTCCCTCGTCTTTT
>CAZKNW010000076.1:0-4364 GCA_964554035.1 uncultured Verrucomicrobiota bacterium | reverse complement strand
GCCAGTCGCGCGTGCCGCGCATAACGATTCTCGAGACCCTCCTCAAAGAACTCGTCCAGCTTCTGCGACAACGCGAAGCAGTGGGAGATGCTCGGGGTGCTTGGGGTCATGTTGGACTCGGCATTCTTCTGGAATTCGGCGAAGTCGAAGTAATACCCCCGGGTGTCGATGGTCCTGGACTTCTCCAGGGCGGCTTCGGAAACCACGAAGACCGCGAAGCCAGGAGGCAAGGCAAAGGCCTTCTGGGTTCCGGCAAGCATGACGTCGATGCCCAGTTCGTCGAAGTTCAGGTCGAGCGTGGTCATGGAACTCACGGTATCCACGATGAACATCACATCCGGATACTTCTTCTTGAGCGCCGCGATTTCCTTGATGGGATTGAGCACACCGGTCGACGTCTCATTGTGGACCAGGGTGATCACATCGAATTCGCCCGTGGCGAGCTTCTCATCGATCATCTCCGGCTTGATCGCGCTGCCCCAGTCGACCTGAAGTCCCTCGGCCTGCATTCCAAGTCGGCCCGCCACGTCCAACCACTTGTCGGAAAAGGCGCCACACATGCAGCAGAGCACCTTCTTGGAAACGAGGTTGCGGAGTGCCCCCTCCATGATGCCCCATGCCGAGGACGTGGAGAGAAAAACGAGGCGCTCCGTATGGAGAAGCTGCTGCAACTGCGGCTGAATCTTTCCGTAGAGATCCTTAAACTCCTGCCCGCGATGGCCGATCATCGGGGTGCAGAATGCCTCAAAGGTCTTGGGGCTGATCTCTACCGGTCCTGGAATGTGAAGTTTCAAATGACCCATGTTTGTGCCTTATCAAGGGCGCGAAAAGTTTCACAACTCCCCGACCTTCGCAAGGATCGTTTTCAGTCCCCCATCCAGGGGGCCCATCGATCCGGCGTGTGGGCGGCTTTGACTTTTGACCCTTCCTTTTCTACGTTCGCGCGCTCATGAAAATTGTCCGGCACAAGGATTCCGATTTCCAGGGACAGATCAGGCAGATCTGCGCCCCATCCAGCCTTTTTGATCCCACCATCGAGGAACGCACCCGAAAAATCGTCGACGAAGTCGCCCAGGGAGGGGACAAGGCCGTTGCCGAGTTTACCCGGAAGTTCGACGGTGCCTCCCTCAAGCCCGGTCATTTCGAGGTGACACAGTCTGAGATCGATGCCGCCATTGCATCGGCAGGCTCGAAATTGAAGTCAGCAGTCAAGTTCGCCTCGGAGAACATCGCCCATTTCAGCCGGCAGTCGAAGCGCCAGAACTGGACGGGGGAGAACAAGCAGGGCGGCAAGGTGGGCGAGAAGTATGACCCCTTTACCCGGGTGGGCATCTATGTCCCCGGTGGCACGGCTCCTCTTGTCTCCACCGCTCTGATGACCATCACTCTGGCCAACGTCGCCGGATGTCCCGAGATCGTGGTCTGCACCCCCTGTGACGCGGAAGGAAAGGTGAACGAGAATCTTCTCTATGCAGCCCACATGGCGGGCGCCACGGAAATCTACAAGATCGGAGGCGCACAGGCGGTCGCGGCCATGGCGTTCGGAACCCGGTCCATCAGCAAGGTCCAGAAGATCTTCGGTCCGGGGAACGCCTACGTGGTGGCGGCCAAGCGACTCCTTTTCGGCCATGTCTCCATCGATCTTCTTCCCGGTCCCAGCGAGGTGCTGATCCTCGCGGATTCGACGGCAAATCCCTCCTTCGTCGCCGCCGACATGCTGGCCCAGGCAGAACACGGTTCCGGTCATGAACGGGTTTGGATGGTCACCACCTCCGCCAGGCTGCTCAGGGCGGTTGAGAAGGAGATTGCCACACAGCTTCCCACACTTTCGCGCCGCGAATACATCGAGAAGGCCCTCAAGAACAGCTACCTGATCCAGGTCAGGTCCATGGAGGATGCCGTCGCCCTGACCAACCGACTGGCCCCTGAGCACTGCGAGGTCATGACCGACAAGGCGGCAACCGTGTCCCGGTCCATCACCACAGCGGGTGCCATTTTCCTTGGCAATTACTCCCCTACAGTCCTTGGCGACTACGTGGCCGGCCCCAGCCATACACTTCCCACCGGAGGGGCCGGGAATTCCTTTCCGGGCCTGACGGTCGATCAGTTTCAGCGACGCACCAGCATCGTGCAATACACCCAGGGCGCCCTCCGCAAGTCCATTGAAGCCGTGGAGCAGTTTGCCTCCATGGAAGGTCTCAGCGCCCATGGTCGCAGCGCTGCCATCCGCCTGGAGTAATCACATGGCCAAGGCCCCTGAAAAGCCGGAATCGGTGCAGCGACTGATCCGCCCGTCGGTCCGTGGCCTGCATGCCTACACTCCGGGCGAACAGCCCAAGGGGCGTAGGATCATCAAACTCAACACCAACGAGAATCCTGCCCCTCCCTCGCCCAAAGTCCTTGAGGCGGTCAAGGAGGCGGTGGACGGAAGGCTGAGGCTGTATCCGGATCCTGTCGCGTCCGAACTCCGAAGCCGCCTGGCAAGGCTCTACCGGCTGGAACCAGACCAGGTAATCATCGGCAATGGGTCGGACGACCTGCTTGCCCTGGCCACCCGCGCCTTTGCCGAACCACAGCATGCCTCCGACAGCGGGGCCGCGGTAGATCGCAGCACCATCCAGTATTTCGTTCCGAGCTATTCCCTCTATCCGGTCCTCTCACGGATTCACAACGCGAGGATCAACGAGGTCCCTCTCAAGCTGGACTTCTCCATCCCCCAGGGTGCCGCATTGAAGAAGGCTGGCTGGAACAACCGAGCCGCCCTGACCTTCATCACCACACCCAATGCTCCCAGCGGACGGGGCTATTCCAATACCGAACTGCGAAAGCTCTGCGCATCCCTGAAGGGCGTGGTCATCCTCGACGAGGCCTACGCGGAATTCGCAGGCCAGAATGCGGTGGAATTGATCCATGAGTTCCCGAATGTCCTCGTTTCCAGGACGTTCTCAAAGGCCTACTCCCTCTGCTTCCAGAGGATCGGCTACTTCATGGGGAACGCACAATTGATCGAAGCACTGGACAAGGTTCGGGACAGCTACAACGTCAATGGCCTTGGTCAATGCGCGGCCGTCGCCACGCTGAAGGACAACGGCTACTACCGGAGAAACTTCAAGGCCATCATCGCACGTCGCAAAAAGACGGCCGATGAACTGGCCTCGCTCGGATTCAGGGTCCTTCCCAGCCAGACGAATTTCCTCCTGGTGGAGCCTCCATCCATGAGTGCCGAGGAGTGGTTCGCGGAACTAAGGCGGAGGAACATCATCGTACGCTGGTTCTCCTCTCCCGACATCAGCCGCTTCCTGAGGATCACCATCGGGAGTGAGGAAGAGATGGAAATCCTGGTTGAAAATTGTCGTGGTATCGCCCTCGGCAGCTAGGTTCGGCGACTTCCTGCAACTGGAAGTCCCGAGCCCCGGGTCGGCAGAGTTCGCCTACTGATCCACCTCGCCCGGATCCTCCTCCCGGCGGCACAATTTACCCCTCCCCCCTGCCCAACCGGCAATTCCTTCCAAGAAACGTCCCTTTTCGAGCGATTCAGGCCTTTTTCAAGCGCTGGCACACCCGTTGCTAACGGAATCCCGTCAGTAATTGAAAAACGATGAAAACACTCGAATCACCAGATCAGGAAACCATCACGATCGGAGAGGACAACGTTGTCACTCTGCCCCTCGGGCTCCTGGGCTTTGAGAGGGTCAAGAAATACATCCTCCTGTCCTCGCCCGATGAGGCACCCTTCATGTGGTTTCAGGTAATGGACGACCCAAGTCTGGCATTTTTGACCGTCTCGCCTTTCGTGGTCGATCCCAACTACAGCCCCAAACTCAGCGACGATGACGTGAAGTTCCTGGGCCTCAACTCTCCTGAGGATGCCCTGCTCTTCAACATCGTGACCGTTCGAAACGGCGGGAAGGCCACCATCAACCTGAAGGGCCCCATCGTCATCAACCGCTTCACCCTGACAGGCAAGCAGGTCATTCCGGACAACGCGGCGGACTACTCGGTCCGTCACGAACTGCCCGTCGAATAGCCAACCCAGGCCCTGCCGCAACCGGAACCCAGCCATGCTGATACTTTCCCGCAAACGAAACGAATCCATCGTCATCGACGGACACATCACGATCAAGGTGGTCCGCGTGGATGGTGACGTCGTGAAGATCGGAATCGACGCCCCACCCGAGGTCCCTGTCCATCGACAGGAGATCTACGAGGAAATCCAGAAGAGCAACAAGGAGGCCCTGACCCGCAAGGACCAGAAGGCCCCCAGGCTGCCCTTGAAGAATTCACAGCCTCCTCAAGCCAAGACCACCACCCCACCCAACCCGAAAGAAATGGTCACAACCTGAAATTGCAGGGACCGCAACTCA
>CAZKNW010000075.1:0-11563 GCA_964554035.1 uncultured Verrucomicrobiota bacterium | reverse complement strand
GGGAATACAGGACCGTGCCCTTCTCATCAAAGAAATCAAAGCGAAGCTCCTCGCTCTTCTCTTCCGCCGTGATTCTCAGGAAGCCTCCGCTGATGTTCTTGGGCGTCTGGACGTAAGGCTGCCTGATCTTCGCGTCCGGGTCGGTGGACTTGGGATCTCCCGGAAGGCGTCCGGCACGTGCGTTGGCATCCACCATGGCTCCGCAGGAAAACTCCTCCAGACCATTGGGGGCAATGCTGTGATACTGCCAATGCCGGTCACCGCAGGCGAAGAAGGTGTTCTTGTCGAGACCTTCATCAATCAACCACTGCTTGAAGTGGTCGCCCTCATGCTGAAACCCATCGATGTTCGTATGGTTGTCGGTCTTGTAGGCATCGTCGGGCCCAATCAATGGCGTCGGCGAAATGATCACGCGCCAGGTGGCATCGGATTCCGCAAGGGTCTTTTTCATCCACTCAAGCTGTTCCCTCCCCCAAAGGACCTTCTCGGGTCCGTCGGGTGCGTTGTTGGGACTCCGGTAATCACGGCCTTCCGGCAGCCAGATCTGGAGATGCTTCGAAAGGCGATGCGTGCGATAGGTCTTGGCACTCGAATCCTTCGGATCCACCACCGGCACCTGCTCACGAAAGGTATCAATACCCAGCTTGTTGGAAGGGGCATAACTGCCGGACGTATCGCAGTCATTCTTCCGATGGTCATGATCATCCTTTTCCCAGTAGACGCCCACGTTGGCAAAGAAGTCGGCATAATTCTTCTGGATGAACTGCACGTGCCATTTTCTGCGCAATTCCTCCTGCGTCCGTGCAAACTCATGGGTCTTCCTTTGTTTGGGGCCACCGTCCGTCTTAGGCGAGTCGTAGTAGACATTGTCACCGGTCCCGACGAAGTAGTCCGGTTTCAAGTCCTTCATGGCGACCAGAGCCGGGTATCCCACCGCCTTGTCCGCTCCCTTGGTCTGGGAATGGTATTTCCAGTAATTCATCCCGGTCACCACCACCACACTCACCGGCTTGGTGGAAGCCGGATCGAGCGTCTTGAATGAGCGGGTCGGTCCCACCTTGTCTTTCGCCTGCTTCCCTTCCGAATAATGCAGGCGATAAAAGTAGCGGGTGCCGGGCTCCAGATCGCTGACCTTGGTCTTCACAATGAAGTCATAATCCGCCTTCGCGGCAAGCAGCTCCGTGAAGGTCGAATTCCTGAAACCCGAATCCTTCGAGATCTCGAACTGCGCCGTCCCTGCCTTACCAGGGAGATCCCTGTCGACAAGGCCCGTTCCATCCGTAAGTCGGGATTGCAGGATCACGGAATGCGCAGTGACTTCCCCCGCCTGCTCTCCCTGTCCGTTTGAAATCGGGGCGGCATGGGTTTGAAACTGGAGGAATAGGGAAAGAAAGACGGTTGAAAGGAGATGTTTCATGGCTTTGGGAAGAGCAGGAGTATGATCCCCACAATTCCTTCTGTCACCCATTGAGAAAAAGACGATACATTGAATCAAATCCGAGTCCGTCGGCGTCCATCCGGGGTTGCCTTGAACGGGCAAATGGCACATTTTTTGGCGATCCACCGATATGCGATTCCTACACGATCGATCCTCATGGCTCCTCGTCCTCCTGCTTGTCACGCAGCTCCACGCTTTTGCGGACGACAAGGGGCTGGTCGCCCGCTGGGATTTCGACACTGAGGAAACGGAACCCATCGTCGCGAAAGGAAACTTTGTCAGGGATCAGATCGGACCACGCCCCCCTGAGTTTCCCGACATGGACATCGACAACACCGCGGTGCACCTGGACGGAAAGGGCGCCCGACTGGAGATCCAGGATCCGGGTACGGACAGCCCCTACGATTTCAAGAATGGAGACGCCATCACCCTGGAGGCCTGGGTCAACGTGGAGAAGCTGGCTCGAGGTCATTTCGCCTACATCATCAGCAAGGGTCGCACGATGACCGGGGGGCGAGACGAAAACAACCAGAACTGGGCCATGCGGGTGGTCGGCGCCACCGGCAACACCGCACAGGTCGGATTCCTATTCACCACGATCGCTCCCGGTGGAAAGAAGGAATGGCACCGATGGAGCAGTGATACGGTCTTCGAGATCACTACGGGCTGGCATCATATCGCCCTGGGCTATGAGTTCGGTAAACCGGAGTCCATGAAGGGCTGGATCGATGGACTGCCAACCGGCGGCAAATGGGACCTGGAGGGCCCCACCAGGAATCCTCCCGTGGTTGATGACGATGCCGTGTGGATCGGATCCTCGCGCGGCGGTAGTCCGGGCAACAGCTTTCACGGCCTGCTCGATGCCGTCGCCATTCATCGGATCCAACTGTCCGATGAGACAATCGCGAGACGCTTCAACAGCCGGAACGGCCCACGAGTCATCCAGCCTGGCATTCCTGAAATGCCAACACTCGGAAGGATCAAGCCTGATGGGGTCCTGGTCCAGTTCAATGAAGGACTTCCCGACTACGCACGCTGGCCAAATACAACGGAATTGCCGGACGAAGCCGATCGCTGGATCACTGACAGCTTCCTTCTCCCACGTGTCCCACTCCGCTACGACAGCTGGGGCATCCGCTCCGCATGGAAGGCCCCGATCCTCATCCGGATCGCCGCCGACATGGAGCTCCCCGAGGGCGAACGTCGCTTCATGGTAAGGACCCGCGGCCTTGCACGTCTCTGGATCGATGGAAAGCAGGTCGCCGAAACCAAACCCGCGGTTGCCACCACTCCCAACGGACATGAACGGGTCACACCCCTTGCCGAGCCTCCCCATCCTGGCGTTCGCGTGAAGGACTACCACCATCAGGAGGTCTTCGGGACCATCGATCTCCCCAAGAAAGAAGGGCTTTCAAGAGTCATTCTCGAGGTCATCGCGGGAGGAAAGAACCAGCGAACGGAAACCGGCGAGATCTGCGTCGCCATCGAGAATGAAGAAGGAGACGCCTTCTCTGTCCTCACCGCTGGAAAGAAGAAGAGGCTTCCGTTGACCGACAAGGTCATCGAGCCGGTGCTGGCGCGACTGGATTCCGAGCTCAACTCCTTCGATGACCGCAACCGTCGAGCGGCAGTGACCTCACGGGATGGCTACTGGAAGAAACGGCATGATCTTGCGAGGGAATGGGCGCGGAAGAATCCCTCTCCCACGCCACCCGGCCTGGACCACCCGATCGATGCCTTCATTGATGCGCGTATCGAGAAGGCTCTGGCGTCCAGCTCGGGAAACACTCCCGAAAAAGAGGGTATCAGCCTGGAGCGAGAGGTCCTCTCGATCCTTCGTGAGGAATGCTTCCGCTGCCACGGCGACAAGGATAAGGGCGGGCTCAAACTCGACAGCCTAGAGGCCGCCATGAAGGGCGGGGATTCGGAGCTCCCAGCCATCATACCGGGGGATCCCCACCAGAGCGAACTCCTCAAGCGTCTCAAGACCACGGACGAGGATCTTCTCATGCCTCCAACAGGCGAAAGCCTTCCCGAGGAACAGATCGCCGCCATTGAGAAATGGATCAGCACCGGGGCGAAATGGCCTGCTGCTCCCATCCGTCCGGAGAAGATCGCCAGAACGCCGACTTCAAGTGACGAGGCCTTCCTGCGTCGTATCCATCTCGACATCGTGGGCGTGCCTCCCACTGCGGAGGAAGCCCGGGGCTTTCTCAATGAGCCAAGCCCGGACAAGCGGATTCGGCTCATCGACCGGCTTCTCGCTGATGAGCGTTGGGCGGATCACCAGATGGGTTGGTGGCTGGACATGCTTGCGGAGAACCCCACCCTCATCAACCCCTCCCTGAACAGCACCGGTCCCTTTCGCTGGTTCATCCACGATGCCATGCGGGACCACAAGTCCTACGACCGCTTTGCCACAGAACTCCTCATGATGCGTGGGGATGCCGCCCATGGTGGCAGTGCCGGTTTCGCATTGGCTGCCGAAAACGATGCACCCTATGCCGCGAAGGGCCACATCGCAGCATCCACCTTTCTCGGCATCGAGCTCCAGTGCGCACGCTGTCACGACTCCCCTTATCACAGCACCACTCAACGCGACCTCTATTCACTGGCCGCCATGCTGGAGCGCAAGCCAACAAAGGTGCCCAAGACCAGTCGGGTCCCCGCTGGCTTCTTTGAAAAGAAGGGACGTGAATCGCTGATCAAGGTGACCCTGAAACCCGATGCCGTCATCCAGCCTGACTGGCCTTTTGCAGAAGCCACCGGGGTGAAGGATGGTCCGAACATCGATCGTCTCCTCGAGGACCCGAAGGATTCCCGAGCACGCTTTGCCGCCTTGATCACATCGCCCGAAAACACCCGCTTCCCAGCGGTACTGGTGAACCATCTCTGGAAGCAACTGATGGGTGCCGGATTCATCGAGCCCGCCCACGACTGGGAGGGCCGCGATGCCAGCCATCCGGAATTGCTGGAATGGCTCGCCAAGGAACTAGTGGCGAACGACTACGATCCCCGCCATGTCATCCGGCTGATCGTCACCTCGAAGGCCTATCAAAGAATGCCCGGCAACCTGGAGCTTGCCAGCACTCCCGCCCGTGAACGGTTCTTCACTGCGCCAGCCCGGCGTCGACTCACCGCGGAACAGATCGTCGATTCCCTGCACACATCGGCCGGAAAGGAGATCGATTCCGAGGAGCTCACCTTCGTGCATGACGGCAGGCACCTCTTGGGACGTCGCCAAACCCTCGGCCGACCCACACGCGGATGGATGTTTGCCAGCCTGAACAACGAACGTGACCGCCCAAGCCTCGCCCTACCCCACGCCCAGACGACCGTCGATGTGCTCGAGGCCTTTGGTTGGAACGGATCGCGCCAGATGCCGGTCTTCGAGCGCTCAACCGATCCCAACGTCCTTCAGCCGGGCGTTCTCGCCAACGGGCTCCTTGTGCAGGCCCTTTCCCGAGCCTCGCATGAGAGCGAACTGGCCGAACTCGCGGTGCAAGCCCCTTCCGCCAGGGCATTGCTGGAGGAACTCTTCCTCCGTTTCCTGAGCCGCAAGCCAACCACCAGGGAAACAAAGGCCCTGCTTCCGGCCTTGAGTGAAGGATTCGACGAGCGCCTGGTGCCGAAAGAGCTGCAGGTCCTGCCGAAGAAACCTAAGCAACTCCCCCTGGCCACTTGGCTGAACCACGTCACACCGGAGGCCAACTCCATTCAACTTGAGGTCGAGAAACAGGTTCAGAAAGGCCCCACCCCCGATCCCCGCCTGAAGACGGAATGGAGAACCATCTACGAGGACATCATCTGGAGCCTCATCAACCACCGAGAGTTTGTCTGGATGCCCTAACCGTTTCACCGCATGAATTCCCCATCATCCATGAATCGCCGCCAGTTCCTTGGTGCCACCGCCGCACTCTCCGGCGGCATGGCCCTGCCCCATGGTCTACTGGCCAACGAATCAACACCCCTCATCCAGGGCAAGGCCGAACACGTCATCTCGATCTGGCTCGGTGGCGGCATGGGCCAGGTCGACACCTTTGACCCGAAGCGCCAGGGAGATCCCAAGGCCCGCAGGGCCGGGTCCTATTACCCATCGATCAACACTGCTGTGAAGGGCGTGAAGGTCTGTGAGCATCTTTCCAAGACCGCTCTCCTCATGGACCGGGTCACCGCAGTGCGTACCGTTCATCACGACGTGATTGATGAGCACGCCGCCGCCACCAACCGCATGCACACCGGTCGGCCCATCAGTGGCACCGTCAGCTATCCATCCATCGGCTCACTCATCGCCCACGAACGCGGGGCAGCCGAAGAAGGGGCCCCGCCCTACGTCATCATCGGCTACCCCAACGTCACAAGGGGACCGGGATTCCTGGGTGCGGAAGCCGGTTATCTCTACCTCACGGACACCAGTCGTGGACCAGCCGGACTGTCACGTCCCAAGGGAATCTCCCTCGAGCGTCAGAACCGAAGGAAAAAATTTCTTTCGAACCTGTCCGCCAGCGCCCCAACCCTGGAGGATCGGAAACTCAAGAGCTACGAGGCCGCCATCCAGCAGAGCCTTGAACTCAGCGGCCCCGACTTCAACCGCGTGTTCCAACTCGACCAGGAACCTGCCGATCTCCGCAACCGTTACGGAGGTGAGTTTGGCCAGCGCTGCCTGTTGAGTCGTCGACTCGTCGAACGCGGCGTGCGATTCATCGAGGTCTCCCACAACCTCAACTTCATCAACGGCACGGGATGGGATGTCCACAACGAGGGTATTGAGCAGCAGCATGGGCTGATTCAGGAGATGGACACGGCCTTTTCCACCCTGATCCAGGACCTTGAACAAAAGCGACTCCTCGACAAGACGCTGTTGGTGATCACCACCGAGTTTGGACGCCCGCCCGAGTTCGACGGCGGCGGCGGCCGCGGTCACCAGGGACGCGCCTTTACCTGCGTCCTTGCAGGGGGCGGCCTGAAGCATCGCGGTGCCTGGGGGGAGACCGATGAGCTTTCGAAACGAATCGCCAGGGATCCCGTCAGCGTCCCGGATTTTTTTGCCACCATCTGTGCCACCCTCGGCGTGGACTACCGGAAGAACCTCTACGACGGCGACCGCCCCGTCCCCATTACGGACCGAGGCACACCCATTTCAGCCCTCTTCTCCTGAACAAGGGGAAACAGGTCCGAAATCCAGGCCCATTGGGGGCCATCCGCGGTCCCGTAAAAAGTCAGCGAATCGCTTGACACTCCCGGGTGCCAAAAATATGTTTTCCGCCCCTCACGGTTGGTGGCCGTAGTTCAATGGTAGAGCACTTGATTGTGGTTCAAGTTGTTGCGGGTTCGAGTCCCGTCGGTCACCCCATCCCTTTCCTTCCTCTTGTCGCTCATTCAAAACAGTCCCTTCCCCTCTTCGACTCGAACGCTCCCTCAGAGGCCAATCTGATCAGATCGCGAAAACCATCAGTTTGCAGATTTTTCTGGTGTGGCACCTCGACAAAATTGGATCGATTGATGACCTGCAACGGACTATTTCTTTCCCATGAACCATTCGCTCGCTTGAAACCTTCTCACCGATGAAAAAGCATCTGTCCCATTTCCTGCTCGCTCTCCCCATCCATCTCTTCCTGGGAATCACACCACTAGTCCATGCAGGCTCGGCAAGCGACGTCCCCAAAGGTGCCACCCTGCTGGTTGACGATCCCCTCGATGCCTCCACCTTCAAGGAGCACTGGAAGAAGGCCAAGGGGAAGTTCGCCATGGAGGACGGCATCTTCACCGCCCGGGAAATCCTCAAGGAGAAGCACCATGCTGGCGCAGGCCGCATTCAATCCGTCACGGATGGCATCCTCGATGTCGAATTCCGCATGGTCGAAAGCAATGAGATCCAGTTCGGATTCGACTTCACAACCGACGAAAAGAAGGACCACCTCCTCCGCGCCGTCATCAAGGATGGCACGGTCTTCAGCCGGGCCGGGATGGGCTGGGCAAAGCAGACGCGGATGAAGCCCTTTGGTCCGAAGCCGGTGAAGGTGGAGGTTCCCGAGGGGAAATGGCACCACGGACGGATCGAGTTCCACGGACAGGATGTGATCATCCGTATCAACGGCCGGACGGTCTTCGCCGCCTCTGCCAGGACACCCTTGAAGGGGGTCGAGAAGAACCGCATCGCACTGACTGCCCGTGGTGTCGCCCAGTTCCGAAACGTCAAGCTCTGGAGCCTTGATGAAATCCCTGATGCCGAATGGAAGAAACGGTTCCAGAAGGCTCATTGAACCGCTGACACCCTACCACAGAGGCCCTGTTGCCATCCTGATCATCCGGGCAACTCCCCCCTTGCATTCAAGCACGGCCCGTTAGAAGATCTTGCACCTCACTTTTTTCGAAATCCGCACATGTCTGCATTGTCTTCGTCCAAGCCCAGGAAATTCAAAAAACTTCTGGTCGCCAACCGCTCTGAAATCGCCATCCGCGTGATGCGGGCCGCGACCGAACTCGGGATCCGCACCATTGCCATCTACGCACAGGAGGACCGCTTCTGCCCCCATCGTTTCAAGGCCGATGAAGCCTACGAGTTGAACAAGGACAAGGGACCGCTCGGTGCCTACCTCGACATCGAGGGCATTGTCACGCTGGCCAAGGAAAAGGGCGCTGACGCCGTCCATCCCGGCTATGGATTCCTTTCGGAGAATCCGGAGTTTGCACGTGCCTGTGAAGCCGCCGGCATTACCTTCATCGGCCCTGATGCCTCCATCCTCGAGATGATGGGCGACAAGACCGCCGCCCGAAACGTCGCCAAGAAGCTCAAGGTTCCGATCCTGGAGGGAACCGAGGACCCTATCTCCGATCGCAGCCAGGCAATCGACATCGCCAAGAAGATCGGTTTTCCGCTGATCATCAAGGCTGCCTTTGGTGGAGGAGGACGCGGCATGCGAATCGTCCCCAAGGAGGAAGACCTGGAGAAGCTCCTGGAGGAGGCACAGACCGAGGCGGAACGCGCCTTCGGCAACGGCGCCGTGTTCCTGGAAAAATTCGTCGGCAAGGCCAAGCACATCGAGGTCCAGATCCTCGCGGACAAGCATGGCCATGCCCTTCACCTCCACGAACGTGACTGCTCTGTCCAGCGCCGACACCAGAAGGTCATCGAGCAGGCTCCCAGCTATGGCCTGAAGCAGGAGATCATCGACGGACTCTGCAAGGCTGCCCTCGCACTGGCGAAGGAGGTCAATTACACCCATGCAGGCACGGTTGAGTTCCTTGTCGATCACGAAAGCGGCGAATGGTACTTCATCGAGATGAATCCCCGGATCCAGGTGGAGCACACCGTCACCGAGGAAATCACCAGCATCGACATTGTCCGCAGCCAGATCCTCATCGCCCAGGGATACTCCCTCCATGAGAAGCCCCTCGGCCTGCCGGCACAGGACGAGATCCAGACAGCGGGCTACGCGATCCAGTGCCGCATCACCACCGAAGATCCTGAGAACGGTTTCACACCCGACTTCGGCAAGATCCTCACCTACCGCAGTGCTGGAGGCTTCGGTGTCCGGCAGGATGGAGCCTTGGGTGCCACCAACGCGGTGATCACGCCCTACTATGATTCCATGCTGGTGAAGCTGACGGTCTATGGCCCGACATTCCAACAGGCCCTCGACCGAATGAACCGCTGCCTCCATGAATTCCGAATCCGCGGCGTCAAAACGAACATCCCGTTCCTCTTGAACGTCGCGCAGCACAAGGATTTCCGCAGTGGCAACGCCACCACGCGCTTCATTGACAACAACCCGGGCCTGCTCAAGTTCACTCCCCGCAAGGACCGGGCCACCAAGCTGCTGAACTACCTTTCCGACGTCATCGTCAACGGCAACCCCTATGCCAAGGGCCACAAACCCACGGCCACCTTCGCTGCACCTCCCCTCCCGAGCTTTGACAAGCGTGCCACCCCATCCTCCGGTACCAAGCAGTTGCTGGAGGAGATGGGTCCGGAGAAGTTCTGCAAGGAATGGGTCGCCAACCACAAGGGCCTGCTGCTGACCGACACCACCATGCGCGACGCGCATCAGTCCCTGCTCGCCACACGCATGCGAAGCTACGACATGCTGGAGGTGGCCGAGGCCGTCGCACGCCGTACGCCGAACCTTTTCTCATTGGAGATGTGGGGAGGTGCGACCTTCGATGTATCGATGCGGTTCCTACGGGAAGATCCTTGGGAACGCCTTCGCCACATCCGTGAGAAGGTCCCAAACATCCTTCTGCAGATGCTGTTCCGCGGATCCAACGCGGTTGGCTACAGCAATTACCCTGACAATGTCGTCCGTGGATTCGTGAAGCACGCGGCCGGGAACGGCATGGATATCTTCCGCATCTTCGACAGTCTCAACTACCTGCCCAATCTCAAGGTGGCGATGGAGGCAGTCAGGGAGGAAACTTCCTCCATCTGTGAAGGAACGCTCTGCTACACCGGCAACATCCTCGACCCCAAGCGCGACAAGTACGACCTGAAGTATTACGTCAAGCTGGCGAAGGAACTGGAGCAGATGGGTGCCCACATCCTGGCGATCAAGGACATGGCGGGCCTCTGCCGCCCCATAGCCGCACGCAAGCTGGTGGAGACCCTCAAGCAGGAGATCGGCATTCCCATCCACTTCCACACCCACGATACCAGCGGCCTGAATGCCTCGAGCATTATTGAAGCCGCCATGGCAGGCGTGGACGTGGCCGACGCAGCCGTTTCCTCACTTTCTGGAGGCACCAGCCAGCCCAATCTCAACTCCATCTGCGCTGCCCTTTCCCACACCGATCGCGATACCGGAATCGACATTGATGCCCTTCAGGAATTCAGCGACTACTGGGCAACGGTCCGGACCTACTACAAGCCCTTCGACACCAGCGAGCCCTACGGAACAGCCGAGGTCTACCTGCACGAGATGCCCGGCGGACAGTACACCAACCTCAAGGAACAGGCGGCCGGCATGGGCATGGCCACACGCTGGCCGGAGATCGCCCGCGCCTACGCCGAGGTCAACCAGCTTTGCGGTGACATCGTCAAGGTCACCCCTTCCAGCAAGGTGGTGGGAGACCTGGCCATCGAGTGCGTCGCCCGCGGTGTGAAGCCTGGAGACATCTTCAATCTGACCAGTTCCAAATGGAGCAAGGATGTCACCAGCATGTTTGAAGGTTGGCTGGGTGAACCCTTTTATGGCATGGAATCCGACAAGGCCAAGGACTCCCGCAAGAAGTGGGACACCTTGGCTGATGCGATCGTCGGCAAGGACGGAGCCCGTATCAGTGGGCGCCCCGGAGACCAGGCTGAAAAGATCGATCTCGATGAGGTGCGCCAGACACTTGAGACCAAGCTGCGCCGCAAGCCGACGGATGACGATGTCTGGAGCTACCTCATGTATCCGGAAGTCTTCCTGAAGTTCGCCGACTTCCGCCGCCAGTATGGAGACGTCTCGGTGCTTCCCACTCCAGCCTACTTCTACGGTCTGCAGGACAAGGAGGAGATCTCCGTGGACCTCGAGGCAGGCAAGACCCTGTTCATCCACTTCCTCAACCTTACCGAACCGGATGCGAAAGGCGTCCGTACCGCCATTTTTGACCTCAACGGCTATCCCCGGCACACCCACGTGGTCGACAAGGAACTGGCCAAGGAGGGAACCACCCGCCCCAAGGCGGATCCGGCGGATCCCAAACAGGTCGGGGCACCCATGCCCGGAATGGTGGCCAGCGTCGCGGTCACCGTCGGCCAGAAGGTGAAGGAGGGCGAAACCCTTGTGACCCTCGAGGCCATGAAGATGTTCGCCTCGATCGCCGCCAACCAGGCCGGCACGGTTGCCTCCATCGAGGTCAAGATCGGCGAGAACGTCGAGTCCAAGGACCTCCTGGTGCGCCTCGAGTAGAGTCCTACGGCCAGCTCAGATCTCCCGGAAACCGCCTTATCCGAGCCCCTTCAGGACATTCTTCCCGATGACGCTTCCACTTTCCTGAAGGGCATGCGCCTCCTTCAACGTCTCCGCGCTGAGTGTTCCCAGGATACACGTGACGGTCGACTGGAGCATACCCTTGTCGACGAGCTCCGAGACCCGATTCAGCAACTCGTGCTGTCGAATCATGTCATCCGTCTGGAACATTGAG
>CAZKNW010000074.1:0-11574 GCA_964554035.1 uncultured Verrucomicrobiota bacterium | reverse complement strand
TTGGACCGCCCTGTCACACTCGTGACCCCGCCGCACTTTTCAACCGCCATTTACATTTCGAAGTGACTGGCGTAGCCTCCTGAGCCGCACAGGTGGATGGGCAACTCATCGCTTTCCTCTGTCAGCACAATGTCGTTGATCAAACGCACCAAATGAGAGTGCGTGCGAGGGCGCCATGGCCAATACGCAGGAGCCAGATCCGCTTGGAGTGCTTTAAGGAGGGACATGAAATCCCAGACGGCAAAAACGTGGTGCTCCATGAAGTGCGCAGTGCTCCAACGGATTGGACCTGACCAAATACCGTATGGTCCGACAATCCAGCCATCTCGGCCTCTAACTCGAAACGCGCTGGAAAACTTAGTTCAAGTCGGTTTGCTGTCATGGTGGTCAAAACACTGGAGCTCAGTCCGCTATTGGCCTTTTCCCACGGAAATGTTTCTGGACCAAATCGTTCACTACCGCAGCAAGTTTTCGATCCATGAGGACAGTCTCAAGATCGGCCAACAGGTTGGCCTCTGGTCCAAAGGCGTGGGCCGCTCCATTGACTTCACATGGCATCTGGACTTCGAACGCCTCCATCGGCAGGGCCAGCCCCTTGATCCGCTGTTCGCCCATAGATTGAAATGAAAACGCGTCCTTCGCGAGGTTCGCCGTGGCGAGCGTGCATACCACTTTCCCCGGCGCGGCCAGCTTCTCCATGCGCGAGGCAATGTTGACCGTGCCGCCCATTGCCGTGAACTGAAAGCGGCGTTCGGAGCCGAAATTGCCGACCGTGCAGTGCCCGCTGTTCACCCCCACGCGCAACCCCAGCTTGTGTTCCACGCCTATGGCACGCCACTGGCCACACAGTTCTTCAAATTCGCGCTGCAAATCCATGGCAAAGGTCAACGCCGCCACCGCGTCCTGGCCGTGCCCCTGGCTTTCGGGCGCGCCGAAAAAAACCATCGCGCCGTCCCCCATGAACTTGTCCACCAGCCCGCCGGTCTTGTCCGCGCAGGCCACCACGCGGTTTAGGTAGTCGTTCACGGTCGTCACCACCACCTCGGGCTCCAGACCTTCCGTCATGGCCGTGAAGCCCGCGATATCCGCGAACACCAAGGTCAGGAACTTGCGCCCGGTCAGCGTGGACAGCGTATCGGTCTTGCTCAGCAGCGCGTGCAACTGCGGCGGCAGAAACATGGCCAGACGCTTGGCGCTTGCGGCCAGCTCCTGATTCTTGACGAACAGCTCCCGGCTGGCGCGCTCGACGATCGCCTCCGCGGCCTCGCGGGCCTTGGTTTCCCGATCAAGTCGACGGCGCAACAGTTGGAGCTGATCCATGTTTTACTCAGTTCCGGATGATGTCGAACCGAGTTCCTTCGACCCCGTCCAGCACCACCTTCGAGCGTTGCACGTCGGCGGTCACGCCGTAGGACGAAATACACTCCATAATCAGACCGTAGGCCAGATCATCTAGGTGTCGGCTGGAATGATAATCCATCAGCAGCCTGCCGGGGGACAATCGCTGGCAATAAAAGCGGGGCAACTCCGCGTCGGGATAGAGCTTGTAAACCTCCACATGCACGTAGCTGTCCACCTGCTCCAGAAAATCCAACGGGTCACGATGAGCGGTGAAGAAGTCGGGGAACTTTTTCCGGAACACCTGCAGCAAGTGCGCGCCGAACTGCTGGAGCATCTGGGGCGGCGGGGTTTGGGTAGCTTCGCAGGCCTTGAGCACCATGGCCACCAGCTCCTCGTGCGGATACGTGCCCACAGCGGTGTAGCTCCCGCCGGACGCCGGGGAGGCCGAGATCAAAACCTCCTCGGTTGTTTCGGGTGAAAACTTCTGATCCAACATTGATAGAAACTCGCTGAAAACAATGCCTTTCATGAACTACAGTCTGGGGTTTAATGGTGTGCCGATTTGAATGAAAGCAGAAAATGTAAACGCCGGTCGAAAAGTGCGGCGGGTGGCGCTCGAAAAGTGAGACACCCTCCGGCACGTAGGGAACGGTTTTGGGGCCGGGAGGTCAAGTCCGGGCTGCTCGCAGCGAGGTAAAACGAGCAGGCGGGCGAGCGGCGAGCCCCCAGCTCGCGCCCGCCTGCGGTCGAAGGTTCGTTGGACTCACTTCCGCTTCAGCCGCCCCTTGGCATCTTGCAGCCGGTAGCTCTGGCCGTTGGCTTCCAGGATGTGCACCCGGTGGGTGAGGCGGTCCAGCAACGCTCCCGTGAGGCGCTCGCTGCCCAGCACCTCCGTCCCTTGGGCAAAGGGCAGATTCGTGGTCACCAGCAGGCTGGTGCGCTCATACGCCCGGCTCACCACCTCGAAGAGCAGTTCGGCTCCCGCCTTGGAGAACGGGACGTAGCCCAACTCGTCAAGCAGCAGCAGATCCAGCCGCTCCAGTTGCTTGTGCAGGCGTTGCACCGTGCGGGTGTCCCGTGCTTCGAGCAGTTGTGTCACCAGGCCCGTGGTGGTCAGGAAGCGCACGCGCTTGCCCTGCGTGCAGGCGGCAAAGCCCAGCGCCGTCGCCAGGTGGGTCTTGCCCGTCCCGGGATTGCCCACCAGCAGCACGTTCTCCCGCTTGGCCAGATACTCGCCGCGCAACAGCTCCCGCACCAGCGGTTCGTTGATCGAGGGTTGCGCCCCGAAGTCAAAAGTCTCGATGGTCTTGAGCACCGGGAAGGCCGCCTCCCGGATGCGTCGCTCGGTGGCCCGGCGTTCCCGGTCGATGAGTTCCCGCTCGGCCAGCTGCAACAGGTATTGGGGATAACTGCTGCGTTCCTGGCTGCAGGTGGCCGCGACGCTCACGTAGTCGCGCAGGAAGGTCGGCAGTTTGAGCGCCTTGAGATGGTGCGCCAGCAAGAGGGTGGGGGTGTCCTGACTCATTGGCCACCTCCCAGCAAGGCCGCATACTGCGTGACGTCGGGGGCGGTGACCTGGACGTGCTGCAAGTGCGGATGCCCCGCCAGCGAGAAGAGCGTCAGCCGCCACTCCGGCTGCGGATGGAGGAACTGCGCGATGGCATCCCGCGTCAGGGCTCCGGCTTGGAGGCCCTGTTCCACCGCCGGGCGCAACCGCGCCAACGGATGCTGCTCCAGCAGCCGCAGCACGCGGATGTATTCGCGGGTGCCCTCGCCGGCGCGCTCCGCTTCCAATCGGCGCCGCAGGAGCAGAAAGCACTCGGGCAACGGCCAGCCCGCCAGTGGCCGCGCATGATCCAACGCGCCGGGCTTGCGCTCCAGCAGCGGCTCGAAGGTCACCTGCTCGTCCTCCCAGGTGCGCCGATGCCGGGCCACTTCCTGGCCTTGCGCACAGAGCACCACTTCCTGCCAGTAGCCCTTGACCACGATGGGATGATGCGCCCAGCGCACCGGCACCGAGTAGTCGTTGCTGTCGAAGCGCACCAGCGAGAGCGAACTGGCCGTGGTGGAGACCTTGCGGCAGGCCTCGAAGGGCACCGCCGGCAGGGGCAGGAACGCCGCCTGGTCTTCGACCAGCAACTGCGCCTTGGTGCCCGGCTGGCCGCGCAGGCGGCGCTGCCGGTCCGCCTCGCAGCGTTGGCGCAGGAAGGCGTTGAGTTCCGCGAAGTCCCGCACCTGCGGCACCGGCACAAAGAAGTTCAACCGCGTGAACTTCACCAAGCCTTCCACCACGCCCTTCTCGTTGCCCCGCCGGATCCGGCAGAAGTGATGCGCGAACAGGTAGTGGCTCTTGAGCTGGAGGAACCCATGCGTCAAGCGCCGCTCCTTGCCCCCGCCCAGGATCTGCGCCACCGCGACCTTCGTGTTGTCGTAGGTGATGCGCCGTGGCACTCCGCCGAAGAATCCAAACGCCTGCACATGGCCTTCCCAGAAGGTCTCCGTGCACTCCCGCTCAAACGCCTGCACGAACACCGCGTCGCTGTAAGGCAGCGCCATCACCAAGAAGGCCACCTTGCGCAGCACCCCGTTCATCTTCACCAGCGCGTGGCCGAAATCCATCTGCGCCTCCCCCGGTGGGTGCACCAGCGGCACGAACACTTCCTGGCTGCGCTGCGTGAGTGCCCGCACCGCCGCCTTCACCACGGTGTAGCCGCCGGTGAAGCCAGCTTCCTGAAGCCGCTCCCACACCCGCTTGGCGGTGTGCCGCTGCTTGCGCGGCAGCAACTGATCCTCCTTGAGGATCTGCTCGATGCGCTCCTGATACGGCCCCAGCTTGGGCTGGGCCCGGACTTTACGTTGCCGATAGCCCGGCGGCTCCGGATGCGTGAGCATCTTCTGGAGCGTCTTCCAGTGCATCCCCGTCTCCCGGAGAATCTGACGCCTGCTGACCCCCTCCACCAACACCCGCTGCCGTATGTCTGCCCAGTCTTCCATAGTGCGATACATGCTTCATGGTTAATGAAGGCGCTGCACTTTTGGACCGCCCTGTCACACTCGTGACCCCGCCGCACTTTTCAACCGCCATTTACAAGGTTTGCAGGGATTTCAATGGGGTTTTTTCTGAAAACAAAAATACGATCTTGTGGAAGAACTGCTCGAGCGGAATCTCCTTGGCCTGCGCGTCATTCGAGGGCTTGAGGATCATCTTACCACCCTGCCAGCGTGCAGCCATCTCCAGCTCAACCGGCTGTTCCTTGAGGTCGAGCTTGGCGATGGTCTCCATCACAACCTGACCTACAAACTGGTCGAGCGGAATCTCAAGTCCCTCGATGGCGGCCCTTTCCCCCACCATGGTAAGGGCGCTGTTTTCCGGAGCCAGGGTCTTGGCGCCCTGCTCAAACCGGATCTCGGCGAGGTGTTCCGTCAGGCCCTTCACGGTTCCGGGGCCGTAGTCAGGATGATTGATCTTCATCCCGATATGCATGTCTTCAATTCTCATAGGACGTCATCAACAAGGCGCGGAAGATAGAGCAGCCTGTGCGGAGGGCAAAAGGTTTTTGCAGAAACCATCGCCGCCCCGCCAAATCCGGGACAAATACCCTTTGACAAACAGGCCTCCACCTCTTTGCAATCCCACGATCCCAGAACAACGAAAGACACACCCCCTTATTGTGAAAAAATTCAGAGTCGGCATCGTCGGATACGGTTGGGTCGCCACCGCCCATATTCCAGCCATCAATTCCCTTCCCAACGCAGAGGTCACCGCCATCTACTCCTCCCGCAATCCGGATCCGGCGGAAGTCAGCGCCGCCCACGGTGGTGACATCAAGGTCTATGACGACGTCGCCAAGATGCTGAAGGATCCGGAGATCGACGTGATCGACATCTGCTCCTACCCCTACCAGCACGCCGACCAGGTGGTGGCCGCCGCCAAGGCCGGGAAACACATCATCATCGAGAAGCCCCTCGCCCTGAACTACAAGGACCTCAAGAGGATGAAGGTCGCCATCGACAAGGCCGGCGTCTTCTGCTGCGTCTGCTTCGAGTGCCGCTTCTCCAGCCAGTTCCTCGCCACCAAGTCCGTCATCGACCAGGGCCTCCTTGGCAAGCTGCACTATGGTGAGATCGACTACTACCACGGCATCGGTCCCTGGTATGGTCAGTTCCGCTGGAACACCAAGAAGGACGCCGGCGGCAGCTCCCTGCTCTCGGCAGGATGCCATGCCATGGACGCCCTCATGCTCTGCATGGGCAGCGAGGTCGAAAGCGTCAGCAGCTTCTCCACCGGCTCCAAGAACAAGGTCTTCAAGAAATACGAGTATGACACCACCAGCGTCACGATCCTGAACTTCAAGAACGGGGCCATCGGAAAGTGTGCCTCCGTGATCGACTGCCTGCAGCCCTACTACTTCCACACCCACCTCGTCGGTTCCGAGGGAAGCCTGCTGGACAACAAGTTCCACTCCACGAAGCTCGGCACCAACAAGGCCGCCTGGAGCAACCTGTCGATGACCATGCTGGATTCAGGCGATGTGTCCGATCATCCCTACTCCACGCAATTCGAGGCGTTCTTCTCCTCTCTCGCCAAGGGCAAGCAGATGCCCCTGACCAACTTTGACACCGCCTTCCACAGCCATGAGGTCATCTTCGCCGCGGATCTCTCGGCCGAAAAGGGACGTCCCGTGAAGATCAGCGAACTCAAGTAACCCACGCCATGGCCGCCAAGAAACAACCCAAGGTACGGAAGGCCGCCATGGCCATCGCCGCACATCCCGACGACATCGAGTACGTCATGGCCGGAACCCTCCTGATGCTCAAGGAGGCCGGCTACGAGATCCACTACATGAACCTGTCCCGGGGAAACCTGGGCAGTGTACAGATGGATTCCGCCACCACGGCGAGGACCCGGCTGCAGGAGGCCAGGAATGCAGCGAGCATCCTTGGGGCCACCTTTCACGCCCCGGTCTGCAACGACCTCGAGATCCTCTATACCATCCCGACCCTGAGGAAGGTCTCGGCGGCCATCCGCAAGGCCCGCCCCGAGATCATCCTCACCCATTCCCCCGAGGATTACATGGAGGACCACATGGAGACCTGTCGGCTTGCGGTGACAGCGGCCTTCACCAAGGGCATGCCCAACTTCAAGTCTGTCCCCGATCGTGAGGTGGCACAGTACGACACCACGATCTACCATGCCATGCCCCACAGCCAGTGTGATCCCTTGAGGCGCAGGGTCATTGCCGGATCCTTCGTGAACACAAGCTCCGTGCAGGACACCAAGCTGGCCTCCCTGGCCGCGCATGAGAGCCAGCAGAACTGGCTCGATGTCTCGCAGGGCATGAACTCGTACCTTCAGACCATGGTGGACTTCTCAAAGGAGATGGGGCGCCAGTCCGGCAAGTTCAAGCACGCCGAGGGTTGGCGTCGACATCTCCACTACGGCTATGCCTCCAAGGAATCCGATCCCTTGAAGGAGGCCTTGGGCAAGGCCTGCCGGATCAACAAGGACTACGAAAAGGCATTGAAGCAGGGCTTCTGATTGAGCGTATGAATGACATGAACCGCCGAAGCTTCCTCCAGCGCTCCACCCTGATCACGGCCGGCGCCGCACTCGGTCTCCATGGAACTGCCATGGCCGCCTCCAACCGGGACATCAGGAAATCCCTCAAGATCGGCATGATCCAGGAGAGAAAGACCGTCCTTGAAAAAATGCGGTTGATCAAGGAGGTCGGGTTCGACGGCCTGGAGTTCAACGGACCTTTCGAGTTTGAGGGCAAGACCTACTTCGACATGAAGGAGGTCCTGAAGGCCCAGGACCAGACCGGCATCAAGGTCCCCGGACTTGTTGCCGGCGCCTTTGGCAGACTCTTCTCCCATGCCGATCCCAAGGAACGCGAAAAGGGAGTCGAGGGCTACAAGCAGGCCCTGAGGGACGCAAGGAAACTTGGCGGTACAACCGTGCTGCTCTATCCGGGACGCGTCGACAAGGACAACAGCTATGCCGATGTCTACAAGCGCGTCCATGAAGGCATCCGCAAGGTCATTCCCACCTGTGAGGAGACGGGTGTGAAGATCGCGATTGAGAACGTCTGGAACCAGTTTCTGCTCAGTCCACTGGAAGCGGCCGACTTCATCGACAGCTTCGAATCCCCTTTCGTCGGCTGGTATTTCGATGTCGGAAACGTCGTCACCTACGGCTGGCCCGAGCACTGGATCCGGACCCTCGGTCACCGGATCCTGAAACTCGACATCAAGGAGTTCAGCCGGAAGAAGCGAGACCAGGAAGGGCTCTGGCAGGGCTTCAAGGTCGACCTCATGGAAGGCGATTGCGACTGGCCCACCGTCATGAAGGCACTGGACGAGATCGGCTACATCAAGGGATGGGGTTCCGCGGAAGTCCCGGGGGGCGGACGTGAACGTCTCCAGTTCATCTCGGAACGGATGGACCGCATATTCGCACTCTGATCATTGCCTGCCGGGCCCGGCGGCTCCATCTTGTCGAGCACACCCTGCGATGGAACGACTCAAACAGCTCTGGTTCGCCTTCAGCTTCGTGCTGGTGGGAGCCCTGTTGGGCCTGCTCGCCTCGGGATCCCTCAAGCGGGATGACAAGACGACCCTGCCCATCCGGGCCAAGGTGGATTCCCGAGGCAAGGAATCACTGGTGGTTTCCTACGCGGATGTGATCAATCGCGCCGCACCCAGCGTGGTCTACATCTACACCAAGGCCGTGGTTTCCCAGGTACCGGGTGGCCCCTTCGCCAACGACCCCGTCATGCGCCGACTCCTCCGGCCCAGGACCCATGAGGAATCCGGCCTGGGCTCAGGCGTGATCATGTCCCGCGAGGGCTACATCCTCACCAACTACCACGTGATCGAGGGCGCCAACACCATCGAGGTCATTCTTCCCACCACGGGAGAACAGTTCATGGCGAACATCGTCGGCATCGACCCCCTTACCGACATCGCCGTGCTCAAGATCAACGCGAAGGATCTTCCAACGATCCAGGTTGGTGACAGCGAGGGCCTGCGCGTGGGCGATATCGTCCTCGCCATCGGCAATCCCCTGGGAGTCGGACAGTCCGTGACCATGGGCATCGTGGGGGCCATCGGCAGGGGCGGCTTCGGCATCACCGCCTATGAGGACTTCATCCAGACCGATGCCTCCATCAACCAGGGCAACTCCGGTGGAGCCCTCGTGGATGCCGACGGCAAGCTGGTGGGCATCAACACCGCCATCGTCAGCCGGAGCGGCGGCAACGACGGCATCGGCTTTTCCGTCCCGATCAACATGGCCGCCCAGATCATGCGGAGAATCATCGAGGATGGCCGGGTCATCCGCGGCTACCTGGGCGTCTCTACCGAATCCCTGACACCCAATGTCTCCACGGAGCTCGGGCTTTCCGTTTCCAACGGAGCCCTGGTCCGCGACGTCATGCCCGGCACGCCCGCGAATGCAGCCGGCATCCAACCTGGTGATGTCATTGTCCAGTTCAACGGCACCCAGATCCTGGGGGAACGACAACTGCGCATCCTGACTTCCCAGACCAAACCCGACACACGGGTGGTTTTGAAGGTCGCGCGCGGACGGGAAACCTCCAGCTTTGAGGTCGCCCTTTCCGAACTCCCCGAGTCCGACATCCCTGAAACCGGTGCCCCGGCCCCATCCTTCACCAACCCCTTTGAGGGCGTGCAGATCACCGACATCGACAGCGCGATCCGCAGAAGGTTCCGGATCAGCAACCGGATATTGGGGGTTTTCGTGGTGAACGTGGAGGAGGATACCGTGGCCTGGCGCAAGGGCCTCAGGCCGGGCAACGTGATCCTGGAGATCAATCGGGTCCAGGTGACCTCCACCCGCGAGGCCCAGACCCTGGTCCGCCAGATCACCGAACCCCAGATTCTCCTCCGGGTCTGGCGTTCCGGCGAGGGAAGCGGCTATATCATCCTGGAAGACAGGTAGTTCGCTCCACCCAATCTCCCGGATTCGCCGGGTTTGAACACCAAGGGAATCCGCAGCTTCCCATTTTCACCAATTGACCTCGCCCGACCGCTTTCCTACCCTCGCGCCCCTTTATTTATGAAGATTTTGATCTGCGATCCCATTTCCGAGGAAGGTATTGAGGCCTTCAAGAAGCGCGAAGAGTTCGAAGTTGTGGTTCTGGACAAGCGGCTCTCCGAAGAAGAGCTGATCCCCATGGTATCCGATGTGAACGCGATCGTGGTGCGCTCCGAGACCAAGGTGACCGCCAGGATCATCGAGAACGCACCCCAGCTGAAGATCGTTGGACGCGCCGGTGTGGGCGTTGACAATGTGGACCGTGAATCGGCCACCAAGCACGGCGTGGTCGTGGTCAACACCCCGAGCGGCAACACCATCGCCACCGCCGAACTGACCTTCTCCATGATGATCTCCCTGGCCCGGAGCATCCCCCAGGCCCACATGTCCATGAAGAACGGGCAGTGGGACCGCAAGAAGTTCAAGGGTATCGAGCTCCTCGGAAAGACGCTCGGCATCCTCGGCATGGGCCGCATCGGAAGCGAGCTCGCCAAGCGTGCGCAGGCCTTCGGCATGAGCGTCGTCGCCTACGATCCCTATCTCAGCCACGCTCGGGCCAAGGATCTCGGGGTTGAGCTCTTCGAGAAGCTTGAAGACATCTACAGCCGTGCCGACTTCATCACCGTCCACATGCCGTTGACGGATGAAACACGCGACATGCTGAACGCCGATGCCTTCAAGAAGATGAAGAAAGGCGTGAAGCTCATCAACTGTGCACGTGGCGGCATCATCAACGAGGATGACCTGGTCACAGCCGTGAAGGACGGCGTGGTTTCCGGAGCCGCACTGGATGTCTACGTGAGCGAGCCACTGGCTGAGGACTCACCGCTTCGCGAAGTCCCGGACATCATCATGACCCCCCACCTCGGCGCCAGCACCGTGGAGGCGCAGGTCAACGTGGGCATTGAGGTCGCTGACACCATCGCCGCCTATCTCCTCGAAGGTGCCATCCAGAATTCCGTCAACATGCCGGCCCTCGACGCGCATACCTATGAGAAGGTGAAGCGCTACCTGGGCCTGGCCGAGAAGCTTGGACGTCTCGTCGCACAACTGGCACCCAAGCGCAACGACCGGGTAAAGGTAACCTTCGGCGGCAAGGCCGCGCAGGTTCCCACCGACCCCATCACGCGCTGCCTCCTGAAGGGTTTCCTCGAGGGAGCCGGGGGAAGCGAGGTCAATCTCGTCAACGTCCGTGCCCTCGTGGAGGGACTGGGCCTGCTGGTTGAGGAGTCCAAGTCCAACGAGCAGACGGACTTCAGCGAATGGCTTCACGTGGCGGTCTTCTCCGGTGAGGAAAAGGTCTCGGCCGGAGGCACCTGCATCGGGCTGAAGAACGAGCCCCGCATCATGAGATTGAGCAGTCAGCCCATTGAGATTGTCCCAGAAGGCGTGCTCCTCATCTACAACAACACCGACCGCCCCGGAATGGTGGGCCACATCGGCAACCTGGTGGGCAGGCACAACATCAATATCGCCAACATGAGCCTGAACCGCGACCAGGAAGGCGGCCAGGCACTGACGGTGCTCAATCTGGACAGCGTTCCCCCCAAGGAGCTACTGGAAGAACTCGAAAAGGACGCCAACATCTCCAATGTCCGCGTCGTGACCCTGTAAAAAGAACCATGATCATGCGCCTCATCGCATTCATCCTCACCCTCCTGCTGGCCCTGTCACCCGCGTTGTCCCACGCGGCATCCAATGATGACCTTTTCCCTCCCAAGGTGGTGGTCAAGGGGGACAATTTCACCCTGACCGACAGGGAGATCGAGCAGGCCTTCATCCAGTTCAAGCAGACCTCCGCCGCAAGGGGACAGGAAATCCCCCCGGCCCAGGAACCCGCACTCATGCTGTCGATCCGTGAGAAGCTGATTGCGGAGAAGATCCTTTTCCTCTCGGCCAACGAGGAGGACCGCAAGAACGGACGCGAGGCAGTCGACAAGTATCTGAAGACGGTGAAGGACAACAGCGGATCGGATGAGTCCTACAAGAGGCAACTGAAGAGCCTTGGCATGCCCGCCGAGGAGTTCGAGAGGCGCATGTTCGAAAAAGCGGTTGGCGACATGGTCCTGAAGCGCGAGATCAAGGACAAGATCAAGATAACGGACGAGCAGGTGAAGGACTACTACCAGAAGAACAGCGACGCCTTCAAAAGTCCGGTCGAGATCACTGCAGCG
>CAZKNW010000073.1:0-11618 GCA_964554035.1 uncultured Verrucomicrobiota bacterium | reverse complement strand
AAATGGGTTCTCATCACCGGTGCTTCCAGCGGATTCGGCGCCGCGGGTGCCCTTCACTTCGCACGCGAGGGAGCCAGGTTGATCCTTGGCGCCCGACGGACCGACCGGCTTGAGGAAGTCGCTGAGCAAGCACGCAAGGAAGGGGCTCCGGAGGCCATCGTCCACAAGCTGGATGTCGCCGACACCGCATCCGTAAATGCGTTCGCGGCGTGGGTGAAGGAAAAGGCCGGCCGGGTGGATGTGCTGGTCAACAATGCCGGCGGCGCCCACGGTGTGGACCATGTCATCGACGGCAAGGACGCGGATTGGGACGCCATGGTCCAGTCCAACGTCCTCGGCCTGATGCGAGTCACCCGGGCGATTCTCCCCATGATGATCGATCATCCCGGCGGAGTGATCCTGAACATCGGATCCATTGCCGGTCGCGTTGCCTACGAGGGTGGTTCGGTCTACTGCGGCTGCAAGGCGGCGGAAAAGTCCATCACCCAATCCCTCCGACTCGAGCTGTGCGGCACCGGGCTTCGCGTGGGTACAATCGATCCAGGACTCGCTGAAACGGAGTTCTCCATGGTCCGCTTCAAGGGAGACCAGGCGAAGTCCGACAAGGTCTATGAGGGATTGGATCCACTGGTCGCCGACGACATCGCCGAGGCGATGGTCTGGGCCGCAAGCCGCCCTCCCCATGTCTGCATCGACGAGATCCTGATCAAGTGCACGGCACAGGCCGCCATCCACAAGGTGCATCGCACCACCAGCTGATGACAAAGTCCGCCGGGTTTTGCAGTTCCCTGCTCCCGAAGGATTGGTTTTCATAAGGTCATGCAAGGTCAACCACCATGGTTTCTCATCGCCGGTGGATTCCTCTGTCTACTTTGCCTCTTCTTCGCGCAGCGGGCACTCCGGCGCAAACGTCTCATCAACGACACCCCAACCTCGAAGACCACGGGGGTCTTCATCGGCATGACCGAGCTCAAGGGTGCGGCCAAGGCGGAATCCCCCCTGACCAGCTTCCTTGCCTCGTCAAGGTGCGTCCACTACAGCTACGACATCTCCGAGCACTGGTCCCGGACCGTCACGGAGACCTACCGGGACAGCAATGGCAACACGCGAACCCGGACGCGCAGGGAAAGCGGCTGGAAGACGGTCGATTCCGGAGGAAGTCAGATCCCCTTCTACCTGGAGGATGATGCAGGCGTGATCCGCATCCTGCCCGAGGGCGCGAAGATCGAACCAGTGCGGGTCTTTTCAGAGACCTGTGGTAGAACGGACCCGCTCTACTACGGAAAGGGACCGGCTTTCTCCGTGATGAACTCCGATCACCGGAGACGATTCGTGGAGCATGCCATCCCGTTGCAGCAGGACCTGTTCGTGGTGGGACGGGCGCGGCAGAGGGAGGACATTGCCGCGGCGGAAGTGGCTGAGGATTCAGAGGCTTCCCTTTATCTCATCAGCACCCGGTCCGAAGACCAGGTCAGCAGTGGATTGGGGTGGACCTACTTCGGGTTGATGTTCCTGGGGGCGGGACTTCTCCTCGGCAGCTGGGCACTTCAGCAGAACCACAGCGGAATGCAGCCACAGCCCGTCCACTTCATCGCATTGGGTGGCATCTATGGATTCATAGGATTCATCGCCTGGGCATGGATGGTCTACAACAGCCTCGTCGGGCTGAAGAACCGGGTCCAACAGGCGGCCTCCCAGATCGACGTCCAGTTGAAGCGACGTGCCGATCTCATTCCCCGGTTGATCAATGTCGTGAAGGGACTGACCTCCCACGAACAGGAAACCCAGGCGGTTGTTACCGAGCTTCGTTCCCAGGCAGGGGCAACGGCACCCGGCGAGGAGGGCGCGAATCCCCACGCCTTGAAGCGGCATGTCATCGCACTCGCGGAGAGTTATCCGGAGATCAAGTCCGACAGCAGCTTCATGAAGCTTCAGGAGAACCTCATCGAGACCGAGGAGCGCATTGCCCTGGCACGGAGCTACTTCAACGAGATCACCACTTTCTACAACACCAGGCTGGAGGTCGTTCCGGATCGCTTCCTTGCAGCCATGGCTGGAATGAAGCATCGGCCCCTCATGGAGGCGGATGAATTTGAAAGGGCGGAGGTGAAGGTCTCGTTTGCGGAGTAACCAAGCTACGCACGGATTCCCAGGCACTTTGCCAACATGGGCTCACTCAACTGGCAGGGCCCGTCGCTCCGCGAGGGCCTGTGCTGTAAATGGACTATCCAATGTCGGAGTTCGTAAGAAGGCCAGGCTCAGGCGCTCACGGAGTGATCGCCCTACCCCACGATCGAGTCCACTCTTCAGCAGGATTGGGGGGCCTGAAGACAGCCTGACGGCTGGGCCACCAAGATCTCCTCACCCCAAGGGCGTCACAATCCAGATCGCCCCAACCACCAGGGACAGGACAGACGAAGGAAGCAGCAGCGGCGAAAGCCCCTTTTCATTCCTTCCAAACCAGTGAGAAACCCTTCCAAGGAACTGGGTAAAGAGGGCCATGACGGCCACACACCCAAGGCAGTAGAAGGCGAGGTAGGCGGCCGTTTCCCAATGGGAATCCGCTGCCAGGAGGGGAATCATTCCGATCAGGTGATTGGCCCCCGCACTTCCATGCAGAATCCCGAAACCCAGCATGGTCGCGTGGCGGCGGCGTCCTGAAGCGTCTTCGCTTTTCAAACGGGTCCGGAGCACGTTGAAGACTCCGCTGATACCAAGCCAGATCAAGGCAAGACCCACAAGTTTTTCGGCGCCCAGGGAAATGCCTGACACAAGTCCGGTCTCCCTGAACAGGATGAAGAGCAGACCGATGAGGACCAGTCCAAGTGAATGTCCCGCACCCCAGACCAGGCCGTGGATCCAGGCGCGGCCCCTGGAGTCCACCGAGGTGGAGGTTACCGCTGCAAGATGATCTGGACCCGCCAACACGTGAAGGGCTCCCGCCACCAGTCCTGCCTGAATCATCAACATAAGAAGGTCGCCCCAATCCGGGACGGCGATGTTCTACAGGATCGAACCTCCCCGGATCAAAGAATAACGGTAGCCTAACCTTCGCAGTCACCAAGGCGCTTCTTCAGAAGCTCAACCGTTCGCTCCAGTCTCAGATCCAGACTTTCGGCACCCAGGATCGACTGCTTCTGCTCCGGATCATTGAGGAAGGCACAGGCCACCACATCGATCAAACGTTCCGGATCCTCCTCGGCATCGATGCGTCGCTTGAGCATCTCCATGGACTTGAGGAGCATCTGCCCTTCCTCGCAGTCGCCGTCGATGGCATCCGGCATGCAGGCCAGAACCCCTTCATCGAGGATGCGCTCCATCATGGCGTGAAGCCGATCAATCGATCGTTCAAAGGCCTCCTCATCCTCAATCTGCGGACAAAGCCTTTCGATCTCGTAGCAGGGGTAGGGCTTGCTCTCGTCGCGCTTGAGCAACTTCACCCTGCCCACCCCTACCAGGATCAGGTTGGAGGTCCCCCCCGGTTGCTGGACGGAGACCTTGACCAGCCCCAATCCGGCGATGCCATGAGGCGTCTCATCAAGGGAATCCTCCTGACGAAGGGCGACACCAAACAACCTGTGGCCATCGAGGGCCTCATCCAGCATCTGGCGATACCGAGGCTCGAAGATGTGCAGGGGCAGCATCTGTCGGGGAAACAGCGTCACCCCTGACAAGACCATGAAGCCCGCCTTTTCTGGAAGGTCCATCGTCAATGCGGCTCCTTCCGCTGGTCCATTTTCCTGAGGGGATGTTCCTCATGCCTGCCATGGACCATCACCGCCGTCCATTCCGCAAGTCGCTGGCCCAGCAACCTGCAATTGGCCTGATCTGCGTCACTGCGGGGCTCCTTCGCCACAACGGCACCATAGTGACCCGTCGCCATCGGGGCGGCGTAGTCGGTGACGCCAAAGACCAGGAAACCGAAATTCATCAGGACCGTCAGGATGGACTGGCAAGCCATCTCCATGCCTCCCCCCCAGGCTCCAGCCGAGGAGAAGGCACAGGCGATCTTTCCATCAACCTGCATCCAGTGATCCATCATTTTCACATCCCAAAACTGTTTCATCTTCCATGAAAGGATTCCCATGTTGGTCGGGCTTCCCACGGCCAACCCGTTGCACCAGACCACGTCCTCCGCTTCAGCCTCGTCCACGGATTTCAACCGCGTCTCCGTCCCTTCCACCCGCAGAGCGCCCTCTGCGACCAGTTCCGCCACTCTGCGAGTGTTGCCGGAGGCTGAGTCAAAGAGGACCAGGATCTTGTTCGTCACCCCCCTCCCCTAGTCCGAGAGACCCCATGGGTCAAGGTGTGGATCAAAGAAAACCTGCCCACAGGGAAAGACACCAACCAGGCTGCCCTGTAGCGCAACGTGCCGATGATGGAAATTTCGGTGATAGGGCGCTTTCGCAACGCCGCTATTCCAACAAACACTCCCAAAGGAAGGAGACGAGCGGTCCCCATAGGATTGAAGGCCCTTCCGTTTCCCTCTAATCTCCGGCCCATGGAATCCGTTGGTATCAGGAAACTTGCCGGCAGGGGCGTGTCCCTCTGTCTCGCCTGCTGCCTTGCCACCTCTGCCTTCGCACAAATTCAAACCACGGATCTCCCTCCTGAGAATGCTGCCCAAGCCGCCGGGTCGGAACCGGCGGATGACGAAGCCGAAAAGCTCTTCCGGAAGGGACTCACCTTCTACGACGGCATCGACGTGGATCGGGACCTCGGGAAGGCGGCGGACCTGATCGGTCAGGCAGCCCGGAGGGGACATCTCGGTGCCCAGTTCAATCTCGGACTTTTCTACGCGCGCGGCCAGGGAGTCGAGAGGGACTACGGCGAGGCGGCGCGCTGGTTCCTGCGCAGCAGCCAGGGTGGCTACAACGATGCGAGCTTTGTCCTGGGCGAATTCTACTACAACGGCCTTGGCGTCCCGAAGGATCTTGAGAAGTCCGCCAACTACTTTGAACTCGCAGCCAAGGCAGGCCATGTCGGTGCCCAGGTCAAGCTGGGGCTCGCCTATGTCCTGTCCGAGGGACGCGAGGAGAACCATGCACAGGGATACTACTGGTTCACCAAGGCGGCGGAAGCGGGAGACGAGGATGGCGAACGCTACCTGGAGGAACTGAGACGCCAGATCTCCGATGAGGATCTCGTCGAGGGAAGGAAACTCCTCGCGGGAGATGGCGACCTCGCAGCCCAGTATGAGACAGCCAGGTCCCTCATGGGGGACGAGAACGCGCCGGGAGATGTGGAGGCCGCCATGAAGTGGTTCCGGGCGGCGGCGGACCAGGGTCACGCCGACTCCCAGTTCCAACTGGGTGAACACCTGCTCCAGTCGAAAGAAGAAGCCGCACAAGCGGAAGGGGCCAACTACCTGAGGCTCGCCGCCAACCAGGGTCATCTCCAGGCACAGATGGTCCTGTCACAGTTCCTGATCGATGAAGGCAAGGCCGGCAGTGAGGGAGCACAGATCGCCAAGTGGCTCACCAACGCGTCGGAAAAGGGGGAGGCCCAGGCCCAGTATCTTCTTGGACTGCTCCACGTGCATGGTCTTGGCGTGGAGGAAAGCAACGCCAAGGCCGTGGGTTGGTTCCAGTCGGCGGCCGAGCGTAACCACACCAATGCGTTGGTCGCGGTGGCAAACGCAAGACTCAACGGAATCGGTATCGAACAGAATGAGGCCCTCGCCTTCCAGTCCTTCCAGAAGGCGGCGGAAGCAGGACACACGATCGCCCAGTTCATGTGTGGCGTCCTTCTCGCCGAGGGCCGGGGCATCAACCGCAACCTCGAGCGCGCCGCACGCTGGTTTGGTGAGGCCGCCAAGTCCGGTGCCCGCGAGGCCAGACTGAACCAGGCCGTGGTCGAATCCCTCATGAAGGGACCGACAAGGGAAACGCTATCCATCCTCAAGTCCGCCTTTGAGGCCGGCGAGTCCGCCGCCGCCATGGACATGGCCCAGCTCCTGGAACAGAAGCCCGAACTGCAGGAGGAATTCGGCAGCATCGAGGACTGGTACCGGAAGGCAGCAGAGGCAGGCGACACCGGTGCCTCCATCCGGATTGCCAGGCGCGCGCTCAAGGGAGGAACGAACGGCCAACTGTCGCCGGAATCGATGGAATATCTCGTCAAGGCGGCCCAGGCAGGTGATTCCGAATCCGCACTGAGGCTTGGCACCATGACCCTTGAAGGAAAACAGGTGACCCGGGATCCGGTCCTGGCCGCCAAGTGGTTCCAGCTGGCGGCCGCGGCAAAGAATTCCGAGGCGCAGTTCCTCCTGGGTCAGCTCCACGAGCAGGGTGACGGTGTCGGCCAGAGCTTTCCCACCGCCCTGGCCTGGTATCGCATGGCAGGCGAACAGGGACACATCGACGCCCAGTTGCGTGCCGCCGCCATCCTTGCCTTCGGAAAGGCAGGCGTTCCGGACTATGTCGAGGCAGCCCACTGGTATCAGCAGGCGGCCGCCACAGGCAACCCGGTCGCCCAATACAACCTCGCCATCCTGTTGGACCAGGGACGCGGCATCCCCATGAACAAGGCCGAGGCCTTCCGGCTTTTCCGCGTCACCGCTGAAAAGGGGATTGCCGATGCGGACCTTTACCTCGGACTTGCCTATGCCAGCGGCGGTGTCGTTCCCGCTGATCTACCGGAGGCCGCCAAATGGTTCTCCAAGGCAGCCGAAAGGGGTGTAACGCTCGCCCAGCTCAATCTCGCCATCCTCCTCGATGGTGGCAAAGGCGTGCCTCAGGACCAACAGAAGGCAGCCGAACTCTTCAAGGCCGCCGCGACTTCCGGAAACAGCAATGCCCAAATCGCCTACGCCACCCACCTGATCAACGGAGAAGGTGTCCAGCAGGACCTCATCGAGGCCGCCAAGTGGCTGATGATCGCGGACCAGGGAGGCATGGTGGAGGCAAACGACTACTACGAGAAGATCGCCCCCCACCTCTCCATCCAGGACAAGCGCGAGGCGCTCCGCCGGGCCGATGGATTCCTGAAGAAATTCGAATAACCCATTGCCAAGCTGGGGAAACGGCCCCATAAGTCCTTCTATGGACAGTACGATTCAAGAGCCGCCCGTCCTTCAGAAAACGAAGGAACTTTGCAAGACCATCATCGAACAGCCCGAGTTCGCCAGCATCCGCGAGCGCGTTGAAGCCTTCCTCCAGCGTGAGGACCTCCGCAGCAAGTATGACGTGCTGATGATGAAGGGTCAGGCCATCCAGCAGAAGCAGCAGCAGGGACTGCAGGCCACCGATGAGGAGATCGCCGAACTGGAAAAGGGCAAGAACGACCTCGTTTCCCACAAGGAGGTCACCGACTTCTTTGACGCCCAGGACGAGATCCACAGGATCCAGAACGAGGTCTTCCAATACGTGATCAAGACCTTCGAACTGGGACGCGTCCCTGAGGACTACGAGTTCGACACCTGCTGCAACAACGAAGGCTGCGGCTGCTCCTAAACGATCACGAGGTCATTCCTGAATTCAAAGGCACGGTTCCCACAGGACCGTGCCTTTTTCCTTTCCCAGTTAAACAAGGCGGCACTGGAGGGAAGAGCTCCCGCGAATCCCATATCCTCTGCCCCTCCGCGTTTGAATTGACTCCCTCTTCCTCATCTTCAGACTGACCTGCAGCACAAGGAGTTGAGTATCCATGAATCCCCTCGCCAGTGAATACGAGATCCTCGGGGTCAGCCCGGATGTTTCCGACCACGAGCTTCAACGTGCCTACAGGGCAATGGTGAAGCAGTGGCATCCAGACCAGTTCCATGACCATCCCATCATGAGGGAAGAAGCGGACAGGCACATGCGGGAGATCAATGCCGCCTATCAAAAGATCACCGAAGCCCGTGAGCTGGATGAAGTGGAATTGGAAGAGGAGGAGGATGTCGAAGAGGAGGAAAATCAGGAGGCTGCTCCCCCTGCACGCAAGACACCGACCGCAGCCATTGTACTTTTCGTGTTGGCATTGTTTGGATCACTCGTCCTGTTGCTAAACCCCGGAAGTGATGAAGACACGGAAGGCTCAGAAGAGACTCTTTCGGCAGCAGCACAACCAGCCGGAGAAACATTGTCTTCACCCGGTGAAGGGACCAATCGCACTCCACCGGAGCCCGAACCCAACCGCCCTGTCATCATCAGGAAGATCGGGTGGATGGCGGACGATTTTGTCGTCGATGTCTGGCACAACGGTGTCCGGGTCAACGACGACCAACGCAGACTGGCCAATGAACGCTATGGGGCTTGCGGTGAGGATGTGACCCTCAACCTCCGCGAAGGAGACTGGCTGGTGTTCAACGTGGTCAACAACCGCATGCGTTGGGGTGGTGCAGCCTTTTTCGGGGCCTTCGGTTGGTCCGAGGAAGAAACCTTGAGATTCGTCAGCAAGGCGGAAGACCATCGCTGGTCCTATGAGGACGACCCGAGCAAGGTTCCCGAGTTCATCGCCTCTTTCAATAAGCAGGGAAACCCCATTCAACGCACCACCAACACCTGGAATGAGGGACACCGTCTGCTTGGCGGGAGAACCAAGGGCCTCTGGAACGGAGACTCCATCTGGGGCGATCCCAAGAGCCGCAACCTCTGGATCAAGTTCAAGGTCGTCGGAATCACCTTCCCCGGCGCCGACGAAATGGTGACGGAACCGGAAAGCCAGTAAACATGTAAGTCACACAATGGGATTCTTCCGACGCAACAAGCGAGCTCATCCACCCTCTTTCGATGACTGGAAAGATGTGGATATTGCCCTTGGTTCTGAGGAATATGATTTCGGGCCTTCCTATGACTCCATTACCAGCTATTCGAAATGGCATGCTGAACTGGATAGATGGCAATGGCCTTTCGAAGAATTCCGAAAGCAGGTCGAATCGAGAAACGAGAAGGAACCGTTTTTAGACGAAATCGACGCCAATCAATGCGCCATGTATGCCTCGCAGTTGTTATCAGTTGCTCAATGGCTGATTATTCTTATTCCGGAGTATGTGGAACAGAAACAAGACCTGGAGGACAAGAAGCAGCAACTGATCGAGCATTCCCGGTTTCTCAAGTCCTGGATCGAGCGATCCGGAATCTAGGACCTCATTACCCTCTCCGCGGCTCAGCGCCTCCGCGTGAGAATCACTTGTACAACACCGACTTCAACCTACCCACCAACACGCTCATGTTGGGATAGCGGTCATCGGGGTTGTTCTCGATGCACTTGAGGATCAGCTCGTTCAGTCCCGCCGGGATGTCCTCGTTGATGTTCTTGGGACTCTGGAAGGCAATGGAGCGGTCCATCTGGTGCTTGTAGACCTCACTCGCCTTCTCTCCTGGGAAGGGCTTCTTGCCGGTCAACAACTCGTAGGCGGTGACTCCAAATGCGAAGATGTCGACCCGGTGATCGAAGGGCTTCTTGGACAGCTGCTCGGGAGCCATGAAGGTGGGCGTGCCGGGATTGTCCGATGACTTCTTCGGCTTCTTCGGAATCTCACGTGCCAGGTCGAGATCGATCAGGCGGACATTGCCGTTGCGGGTCATCAGTACATTGGCGGGCTTGAAGTCCAGGTGCATGTAGCCGCAGTCGTGCATGTGCTCCAGAGCCTCGGCCACATCCACCAGGATGTTCCCGATGTACTGGGCGAAGACCTCGTCACCCGCATCGGCCAGCTCCTTCAGGTTGGAGGCCTCCACATACTCCATCAGGAGGTAGGGATAGCCATCCAGCTTTCCATGGGCGACATGGGAAATGATGTAGGGATGACCGCTGATCTCCTCGAGGATCTCACATCCCTTGTAGAAACGACGGCGCGCGATGAAGGAACCCTTCTGGTCCTCCAGCATGATCTTCATCGCAAACGGTGTCCCATCCGAATCCGTCACATGCCAGATCGATGCCATGCCGCCCTGGTTGAGGCGTTCGTGGAGATGATAGGAACCCAGTTTCTGTCCTGCTCGAATGCTCACTTTGTTTCCCGCTCGATCGACTGCACACCATGATCCAGAAATTCGAGCCAAGGAAAAGCACAACTCCCATCCAATCCCGCCCCGGATCCGGCCCTGCAGTCGGGAAAGGACGGTGACAGAAACCTGTTTATTCGTCCAGTTTCAGGCCCAGCCGGGAACAAGGGGCTCAAAATTCCCTCTTTAGGATTGAAGGGGTTTTGGTTTTACTCGCGTGCTCATGAATTTGACTGAAGAAATGACGGCCCTCGCGGAACGCGCCAAGAAGGCGGCCCGCGTCCTCGCCACCTTGACCACGGAGGAGAAGAACGCCTGCCTCGAGGCGATGGCCAAGGCCATCGAGGACAACAAGTCCGCCATTCAGGAAGCCAACCGGAAGGACATGGAAGCCGCAAGGGACATGGGCTTGTCCGCCGCCATGCTGGACCGACTGGAACTGACCGACAAGCGTGTCGCCGGCATGGCGCAGGGCCTGCGTGAAGTCGCCGCCCTGCCCGACCCCATCGGTCGGGTCATCGAGGAGCGCAACCGCCCAAGCGGCCTCAGGCTCCGGAAGATCTCCTGCCCGATCGGCGTCATCGTCATCATCTATGAGTCCCGCCCCAACGTCACTGCCGACGCTGCCGGACTCTGTTTCAAGTCAGGGAATGTCACCGTGCTTCGGGGAGGCAAGGAAGCCATCCATTCCAACCACATCATCGGAAAGACGATGGTCGAGGCGGCCAAGGCAGCCTGTGACCGTTTTCCTGAGCATGCCGTGCAGGTGGTGGAGACCACGGACCGCGCGGCCATCAAGGAGATCCTTTCGCTGACCGGACTGGTGGACCTCTGCATCCCACGCGGCGGAGAAGGTCTCATCCGTGCCGTAAGCGAGTGTTCCCGCGTTCCGGTGATCAAGCACTACAAGGGTGTCTGCCATGTCTACGTGGATCACCATGCCGACCTGGAGATGGCCAGCCGCATCGTCCACAACGCCAAGCTCCAGCGCCCGGGCGTCTGCAATGCCATGGAGACCCTGCTGGTCGACGAGACCGCGGCAGGACGTTTTCTCCCCATGATCGCCGCCTCCCTCACCAAAGCCGGAACCGAGCTTCGCCTGGACGAGCGCAGCCGCAGCCATGCCGCCGGCTTCATCGAGTCCAACGAGCATCCCCACCTGATCAAGTCCGCCACCGAGCAGGACTGGGACGAGGAGTATCTGGAAAAGATCCTGGCCGTGAAGGTGGTTGACGGGGTGGATGGTGCCATCGAGCACATCAACAAGTATGGTTCCTCCCACTCGGAGTCCATCATCACGAGCGACGAAGCCACGGCATTGCGCTTCCTCAACGAGGTCGATGCCTCCGCCGTCTATTGGAATACCTCCACGCGCTTCACGGATGGCGGCATGTTCGGCATGGGTGCGGAGATCGGGATCAGCACCGACAAGATCGGAGCCCGCGGCCCCATGGGACTGGAAGAGCTGACCACCTACAAGTGGATCGGCACCGGCGACGGATTGATCGTCGCCTGACAAGGATGGACAACACTGAAACAGAGACGAGGATTTCCCGGGCGGAGAGCATTCGTGCCCTCATGCCCGAGGGAGGCATGTTTGCCGGCCACAGCTGGCGCGTCTCCCCTTCCCCCCTGCCGCTCGACAAGAAGCAGGTCAAGCAGCTAGACAAGCTGGGCAAGGTGCTC